>NZ_JAQTWM010000031.1 GCF_028689305.1 Rhodoferax sp.
CCAGGCAACAGGGCCACCCTGGGGGTGAACTGCAAGGCCCACCAGCCCAGCGCGGCCAGGGGGTCGGCCAAGGGCGAGAGCGGCATGGCCGCATCAGGCTGCGGCTGCAAGGCGATCCAGTGCATGGCCAGACTCCGGCAACGTGCCCCGCCCTGGCAAAGCCAGCAGTGTCCCCAGGGCCGCATGGCGGGCAGGCAAATGCAGAGGGGTCAGCAGTGGCGGGCCGCGGCGTTTGAGGATATGCACCGCCAGCGCATCAGGTTGTGCCACAGGGCCGGCCCCAACCCACAAACGCAGTACCGCCGGCGAGGCTTCGTGCCGGGCGCTGGCCGGGCGCATCACCCACAGCAGCTTGGCATGGGCTTGCGCCGCCAGCTGTAGGCGGCGCAATGGCTCGGCGCGCGTCTGGGGCAACCACAGCAACAAGGCCGCCACGCCCGCACACTGCAACACCTGCTCGGCCGCCCACAGCCGCTCGGCCGGGCTGTCGGCCCGAACCCAGCACAGAGCCTGGACATCGAGCCCCTGGGCCGCCAACCCCGGCCCGAACGGCATCTGCGGCGGCCCCACCAGCACCACCGTCTGCGTGAGTGTGCGCAAGGTCGGCAACAACAGCCGCCATTCGTGCTGGCCGCTGTGATCCTGCAGGATGTCACACAAGGCGCCCAGCGGCCAGCCACCGCCGGGCAGCTGGGCGTCCAGCGCCGCATGGCCGCTGGCCACGGCGCCACCGCCCGCGCTGGCTGAGCGCGCCAGGGCATCGGCACGCCAAAGCGCCGTCCCCAGGTCATCCAGCAAGACCGAGACAGAACTCACCGCCACACTCCTCACCCCGATTCAGAGACGACATCAGACACCATTCAACTGTACAAATAAACAGTATTTTAGGACCAGATCAGGCCGCCTTATGATCCCCCCATGCCGCCCAAGCCCCTGTCGCCGCTGAATCCCAGCCGCCACACCGCCAACTTGCTGCGCCGACTGGCCAGCTGGTGGTTCATGCTGCGTTTTGGCGCCATCGTGCTGGTGCTGGCGCTCACGCCCTCCACCTACAACCGGGCCAATCGTGCCAACACGGCCCGTTTTATTTATGCCAGCACCTGGCAGGTGTTGCCCTGGTTCACCTCGCTGGCGGCGCTGCTGAGCTTGGTGCTGACCCGCATCGTGCTGGTGACGGCGCTGAGTTATGGCCTGTCGCAATACGCCATGCAAATGGTGGTGCGGGTGCTGGTGCTGGAGCTGATCCCCCTTTCGGCGGCCATGTTTGTGGCGCTGCGCTCGGGTCTGGCGTTCAAGGCCGGCCGCCCACCGGTCACGCCAGTGGCCAGCGCGCCCCCCCAAAGAGTCAGGGTTCGCCTGGACCCCCAGCGTCTGCGCACCCAACTGACCCCGCGGGTGGTGGCTGATGCGTTTTCTGTGCTGGCGCTGGCCATGGTCAACAGCGTGATTGTGCTGGTGCTGGCTTATCTGGCGGTGTATGGCCTGTCGCCCTGGGGCATTCCCGGCTTCACCCGCACCGTGGGGCAGGTTTTTGATCTGGCGGCCAGCCTGGGCTTTTTCCTGAAAATCTTTTTGTTCAGCCTGGCCGTGGCCGTGGTGCCACTGGCGGCCAGTCTGGAGGCCGAGCAACAGGCCACACCCAGCACCATGCAGCCCGGCGCGGTACGCCTGTTTCTGGTGCTGTTCCTGCTGGAGGCGGCTTCACTGGCGATCAAATACATCTAACGAATGCACCGATGAACACCCCGCACACCCCGGCGGCCAACCCGCCCGAACCCATGGCCAACCTGGAACGCAAGGCCGTCGCTTTGCTGCTGCTGGTGGCAGCTGTCATTGTGAGCTTTTTGCTCTACGTCATGCATGCCCGTGGCATGTTTGAAAGCACCCAGCAACTGTCGCTGCTGTCGGACGACTCCGAGGGCGTGATCGTCGGCATGGACCTGACGTTTTCCGGCTTTCCGATCGGGCGCGTGCGCCGCATCGAACTCACGGGCGAGGGCAAGGCGCGCCTGGTGGTGGACGTGCCGCAGAAAGATGCCCACTGGCTGCGCACCTCGAGCATTTTCACGCTGGAGCGCGGCATGGTGGGGGACACCCGCATCCGGGCCTTCAGCGGCATCCTGACCGACCCACCGCTGCCGCCCAACTCCGAGCGGACCCTGCTGCGTGGCGACACCGCCGCGGAGATTCCACGCCTGGTGGCCTCAACCCGGGCGCTGCTGGAAAACCTGGAAAACATGACCGGGCCGGAGTCGAACATCAACACCAGCCTGAACCACTTGAAGACCGTCTCCGAACGCCTCACGGGCCGCTACGGCCTGTTGACCGGGGCCTTGGGCAGCGAGGACCACGCCAAGAAAATCATCACCACGCTGGATCGCACCAACACCCTGCTGGCCAAGACCGACCAGCGGGTGTTTGGCAGCGGTGGTGTGATGGACGGCACCCAGGCCACCCTGAGCAACCTGCAAAACGCCAGCGCTGAACTGACCCGGGTGCTGCAGGACACCCGCCAGACCCTGACCAAGGTGGACGCCGTGCTGGCCGAGGCACAAGCCGTTGGCAGCAACGTCCGCGTGGCCAGCACCGATCTGGGCAGCCTGCGCCTTGAGGTGGAAGCCAGCTTGCGCAAGATCAGCCAGCTCACCGATGAGATCAACCAGAAATGGCCTTTTGCCCGCGACACCGAGATCAAGTTGCCATGAAACGCGCCACCACACTCCTGCTGATCACACTGCTGGGCGCCTGCGCCAGCACCCCGCCGCCGCCCGACTGGCAAACCAATGCGTTTGCCGCCCTGCGCAGTGCCACCAGCGCTTATCTGGCTGGCAACACGCGGCTGGCGGACCTGGAGTTCACCCGGACCCGGCAGGAGATCGCCCGCACCGGCCGCGCCGACCTGCTGGCGCGCGCCGAGCTGGCCCGTTGTGCGGCGCAAGTGGCCAGCCTGGAGCTGACGCCCTGCCCCGGCTATCAGGCCCTGGCCGCGGATGCCCACCCCAGCGAACAGGCTTACGCCGCCTTTCTCGCAGGCGACTGGCGTGGCATCAACCCGGCCCACTTGCCCGCGCAATACCGCGAATTGGTGACGCAGGCGCGTGACAGCAGTCCCGCCTCGGCAACGACCGGCACACCGCCCCAAGCGGCACTGAGCCAGATTCAGGAGCCTTTGTCACGCCTGATTGCCGCCGCCGTATTGCTGACCAGAACCAGCATCAGCCCGGTAGACACCGCCCTGGCCGTGGACACCGCATCCAGCCAGGGCTGGCGCCGCCCGCTGCTGGCTTGGCTGGGGGTGCAACTCAAAAGCGCCCAAAACACCGGCGACATGGCAGCGGCAGAACGCATCCAGCGCCGCATCAACCTGGTGTTGCAGACCCCGACCGGCCAACCCGGGTAACGGGGGGTGTTTCACGCCATCCGGCACTGAAAACCGATGGGTTTTGGGTCAAGGCCAGGCGCTCAATGCGCCGGGTGTTCGATCACGCTGCCGATGTCCGGCCAGCGTTTGCGCAGGCCCAACCAGGCCAGCAGACCGACGGACAACATGGCGATCGAGGCCGCAGCCAGGCTCACGGCCGAATGCATCACCAGCGGGGTCACCACCCCGGCCACCAGGCCGTTGGCGCTGGAGCCAATGAACGCCTGCAGGGACGACGCCATGCCGCGCCGCTCGGGGTGCAGGTCCAGCACCAACAGGGTCACCACCGGCACCATCAGCGCCCAGCCAAAGGAAAAGATGGCAATCGGCCACAACGCCCAGGACACATGGGCCTTGAACAGCAGATTGGCCAGCAGATTGAGGCTGGCAATGCCAAACATGACCAGGAACCCGTATTTGATCTGCTGCCTGGGCGGCAGCCGACCCGCCATGCGCCCGCTGACCCAGGCCCCGCCCATGATGCCGCTGATGGACAAAGCAAACAGCCAGAAGAATTGCGTTGGCGCCAGCGCCAGCACCTCACCCAGGAAAGTTGGCGCCGACAACACGTACAGGAACATGCCGTTGAACGGAATACCACTGGCCAGCGCCAGCAGAAAAAACCGTGGGTCACGGCCCAGTTGCCAATAACCCTGCAACAGGTTACTGAGCTTGAGCGGCTGGCGTTGGGTCACATGCAGGGTCTCGGGCAGCAGGCGGTAGTTGGCCCACCACAGCAACACCCCCACCAGGGTCAGAAACCAGAACACACTGTGCCAGCCCAGCTGGGCAAACAACAGGCCCCCCATCATCGGCGCCACCGCCGGAGCAACGCCGAAGAAAATGGTGATCTGGCTCATCACCCGTTGCGCCTGGGCCGGTGGAAACATGTCGCGCACCACGGCACGTGACACCACAATGCCGGCACCCGTGGTCAGCCCCTGTACCGCCCGAAAAAACACCAGTTGGCCGATGCTTTGCGACAGGGCGCAGCCCATGGACGCCAGGGTAAAGGCCGCCAGCCCCCACAGCACCACGGGCCGACGCCCGACGCTGTCGGAAATGGCGCCATGGAACAGGCTCATGAAGGCAAAACCAAACAGGTAGGCCGACAGGGTCTGCTGCATCTGCACCGGCGTGGCCCCCAGTGACACGGCAATGCCGGAGAACGCCGGCAGATAGGTGTCGATCGAAAACGGCCCCAGCATGCCGAGCATGGCCAGCAACACGGCCAGCGCCCAGCTGGGGCCGCGCCAAAGATGTTGTGCGTCCGGATTCATCGTGATCAGCGGGCCGGGCCCAGCAGGGTCACCAGCACAATCACCACCCCCAGCGTCAGGTTCACCAGCACCCACTGCCGGATCGACGCCAGGGCGGCTGCGCCTGCCGGCCAGTTGGCCGCTGTCACCGCCCGGTCGAGCCGGCGAAACAGCACCATGCGGATGTAGGCAAACACCAGCGCCATGACGCCACCCAACGCAGCCATCACCATCCACGACACCGGCATGATGAAGCGGCCACCGGCCTGTGCCGTCTGGCTGGCGATCTGACCAATCATCCAGCTCCCGGTCACCAATGCCACACTGGCCGCCACTAACACCGCGACGAAGAACCGTCCCAGCACGCCATGCATCAGCCGCAGGCGCCCGGCGGGATCAAGTTGCGCCAGGGCCGGGCGCAGGAAAAAATGGGCAAACACCATACCCCCCACCCAGACGATGACGGCCAGTAGATGCAGGGTTTTGAGAACAGAAAAAAGCATGAGAAAAAGAAACCGTGTGTTAATTTTGGAAAGAACAGAGTGTGCCTGAACACGGCATACCCTGCTTGCCCAACGGGCCATGACCGCCATGCTCAAAGCTGGAACGCAAATCGTCCTTCGCGAAACAGTCGCAGACAGACATCCACCACCGTCGGGTCATAAAGACGGCCACGCCCAAGCTCGATTTCATGAAGCGCGCTGTCGATGCCCAGACTGGCCCGGTAGGGTCGGTGCGACGCCATGGCTTCCACCACATCGGCCACTGTGAGAATGCGAGCGTCCAGCAGAATTTGGTCTCCTTTGAGCCCCTGCGGATAACCCGAGCCATCCAGCCGTTCGTGATGCTGATGCACCATGTCGGCAATCGGCCAGGGAAACTGAATTTCCTTGAGGATGTCATACCCGGCCTGCGGATGTGTTCTGATGAACATCAATTCAATGTCGGTGAGTTTGCCCGGCTTGGACAGTATCTCGGCGGGCACCTGGATTTTGCCCAGGTCATGGATGCTGGCAGCCAGACGGATGCCCTGGATACGTTCATCCGGCAGCCCCATGTCCCGTGCAATGGCTTCCGACAGTTCTGATACCCGATGTTGGTGCCCTGCGGTATAGGGGTCCCGCGCCTCAACGGTATCGGCGATGGCCCCGATCGACTGCTCCAGGCTCTGGCGCAGGATTTCCTCATGGTGCAGGTGTTCGTAGACGATGCTGTCACGTTCAGCCCGAGTGCGCAGGGACTCGATGCCAAACGCCAGATCCGAAGCCAGTTCCTGCAACAACGCAATCTCGGTGTCATTGAAGGCGTTGGGGTCCTGCGCGTCAATGGTCAACACCCCCAGGGTGGCTGCAGTACTCCTGAGTGGCAAGGCAATGCTGGATTGGTAGCCGCGCCGCAATGCCGCCTCGCGCCATGGTGACAACGCTGGCTGGGAGAGAAAGTCCTGATTCACCTGCACTTCACCCGTACGGATGGCCGTCCCGGTTGGACCACGGCCCAGTTCGTTGTCGGCCCAGCTGAAGGCCACCTCCTCCAGGAAGCCTTCTTCATGGCCAAACTGGGCCACCGGCCGTACCGTTTTCTGAGGGTCATGCTGCGCAAACCCCACCCAGGCCATGCGATAGCCGCCTTTTTCCACGATGAGTCGACAAATCGAATCAAGCAAGGCGGCTTCGGAGTTGGCCTGCACCAGCGCCATGTTGCAGGCGCTCAGTGTGCGCAAGGCCCGGTTGGTATTTTCCAGCGCCAGTTCGGCCAGCTTGCTTTCGGTGATGTCCTGCACCGTCCCAATGGAGCGCAGCGGCTTGCCAGCGGGGTCGTAAAACGTCTCACACTGTTCATGCACGTATTTGACGCGACCGTCTTTCATCAACAGACGGTGCGTGATCTCATAAGGCCGGCGGTGTTTGATCGAATCGGTATAGGCCTGATCCACAGCGGTGCGGTCTTGCGGATGGATGGCCTCGAGAAAAGCGCGGTAGGACGCGCCAAATTGGTCCTGTTTTATTTCAAAAATACGGTAGATCTCATCGGACCAGGTCAGGACCTGGTTCACCAGATCCAGTTGCCAGTTCCCCAGATGGGCCATGCGCTGCGCCTGGGCCAGCCCCTGTTCGCTACGCTGGAGTTGCTCCTGAGCCAGCTTGCGCTCGGTGATGTCCCGGAATGTCACCACCGCACCCGTGATTTGCCCGGCCTCGGTGATCGGCGAGGTGACGAACCCGACAGAAAAACTGCTGCCGTCCTTGCGCCAATACAGGTCGTCACCGCTGGCGGACTCACCTTTCATGCAGGCAGCGTGGATCGGGCAATCTGCCTCCCGGTAGAGGCTGCCATCCAGCCGGGTGTGATGGAACATGCGGTGAATGTTTTCCCCCACCAGTTCTGCGGCGTCAAAACCCAGCAGTCGCAGCGCCGCTGGATTGACAAAAGTGCAGGCCCCGCCAATATCCACACCCAGAATGCCCTCTCCCACCGAGTTCAGGATCAGTTCGTTGCGTGAACTCAACCGGGCCATCTCCTGCTCGGCCTTCTTGCGCTCGGTGATGTCACGGGCAATGCCAATGGCCTGCCATTTCCCTCTGAGTTTGACCGCAGACAGGCTCAGTTCAACAGGAAATTCCTCGCCACTTTTCCGCTGTGCCACCAGTTCTGCCGTTTTGCCAACCGCCGCCCCTTCACCGGTGAGGCGAAAGTGCTCAAACGCAACTCCGGCCACCGCGCGAAACCGTTGCGGCGCAAGCAGAGCATGCAAATCCTGCCCCATCGCTTCTTCGGTGGTGTACCCAAAGATGTCCTGCGCCGCCGTGTTCCACAACGCGATCCTGCCATCGTTGTCCAGCATCAGCACGGCATCACGTGCGGAGCCAGTGATGGTGCGCAGCGTTTCCTCACTCTCGCGCAAGGCCAGTTCAGCGCGTCGACTCTCGGTGATGTCGCGTGCTGCGGCGTAAATGACGCCCTCCTTTTGGTCAAGAAAGGCCACCCATGACAGCAGGACATAGGTGTCGTCCTTGCGCTTGTAGCGAATGTCGACATGCAGTGAGGGGTGCTGCGACAGCAGCAGGTCGATGCTCTCCTGCGCCTGCTGGATGTCCTCAGGATGAATGAACTCCAGCAAGGGCCGTGACAACAGTTCGCTTTCAGAGCGTCCGGTCAGTTGGCTGAAAGCAGGATTGACCTGGGTGAAAAAGCCAACCGGATTGACAATACACATGGCCTCGGACGACAGCATGAAGAACTTCAGATACTGTTCTTTTTGCAATTCCAGGCGCTGTCGCTCGGCACGAGTCCGCAGGTTGACGATGCCAAAGGCCAGGTCACCAGCCAGCTCCTGCAACAAGGCCACCTCATCGCCCGTAAACGCATGGGGTTCAGCCGAATAAATGTTGAGTACGCCAAATGTGCTGGCCTGATCGTCCTTGAGTGGCAGAGCGATGATCGAACGATACCCACGCTGCAGGGCCTGATCGCGCCAAAAACCAGCCGCAGCTGCCGCCATATCCTGGATGGACTGGCTCTGCCCGCTGCGGATGGCCCGCCCGGCAGGGCCACTTCCGGCCTCGGTGTCGGCCCAGGTCAGGCGGAACTGTTTGATCTGGCCGTCGTCATCACCCGCCCAGGCCACCGGGCGAATCGATTGCCCGTCATCGTTTTCCGCATAGCCAACCCACGCCATCCGATACCCGGCCTCGTCACAGACGATGCGGCAGATGGCGCTCAACAAGCTGTCCTCATCCACGGCGCGCATCAGCGTCTGGTTGCAATTGCTGATCGCGCGCAATTTGCGGTTCAGCTGGCGCAACGCCTCATCGGCCTGTTTGTGGGCCGTGATGTCAACAAAGGACACGATCACCTGCACCAGCGCACCGGTTTTGTCACATTCTGGCTCGGCACTGAGCAACACCCAGGTCACCTGGCTACGCCCCGGGCAGCGGATGCCCAACACTAGGTTTTTCAGCGCACGTGGTGCCGCCAGAATCTGACTGACCGGATATTCTTCAATGGGCAACACCGTGCCATCCGGGCGCAGGAAATGCCAGTCAGAATCCATCAGGGCCCGGCCCAGCAACTGATCGCCGGACAGGCCCAACAGCTCCTGCGCCAACAGGTTGCTGTCCAACACACGGCCCTGGCCATCGTGAAGAATGATCGCGGTCTGAACTTTCTGGATCAGTTCACGGTAACGTTCCTCACTGACATGCAGGGCGACATCACGTTGCGCCATGGCATCCAGCATGGTGTTGAACTCGCGGGCGATGACAACGATCTCGTCGGTCCCGGTCAGCGTCGAGCGCGCCAGGCGGTTGCCCGAGCGGATTTCATCAAAGGTTTGCAGAACGGCATACAGCCTGCGCGTCACCACACGCCCCATCACCCAGGCAAACAGCGCCCCCAGTGAAATCGCCACCAAGGCATACACCATGCCGCTACGGGTGATGTTGGCCAACTTCTCACCAGCGGTTTTCTGGCCCACCCCCACACGGGCCCAGCCCACATGCAGGCCACCAATCACGGCAGGAGCGACCACATCCACCAGCGAAGAGGTTTCCGAGAGCACAGTCCGGCGGATGTCCTTGGGCAAATCCTGCAGGTAAAGCCCCAGCCGCGTGGGGTCGGTCGCCGCCATGACCCGCCCGTCACGGTCCACCAGAATGGCAAAAAGCACCTCCGGGTAACGCGCCTGGGCATCCACCAGTTCCTGCAGGCCGGAGACATCGTCGGCCGCAATCCATCCCGCCGCCGAGGTGGCCAGGGACAGCGACAGGGCATTGGCCTCCTCGATCTGGCGCTCCAACAGCATGCCGCGCTGACGCCAGGTCAGGTCACTGACCAACAGCGCCATCAATACGGTGTTGAGCACAACCACCCCGACAATGAGGCGCCCGCGCAGACTGCCGAACAGGAAACGGGCCAAAGACTGGAGCGTCATGGCAATTCCACCGGACGAACTTCCTTCTCGAAACGTGCGACATAGGCACGCACAAGGTCATAGGCCTGGTCCGAGGATGGCAAAAAACGGGCCGTCTCCATGCCCGCCAGAATGGCCTTGCCGTCCCCGGCCGGTTCCAGCCCGAGCAACAACGCTTGCACCTGTTGTGCCACCGGAACGGGAACATCGTTGCGCACCATGACCGAGTTATTGATGAGTGGCTCGGTTTCCCAGATCATCTCCAGCTCCGCCGCTTCTTTGGGATGCTCTTTCTGGAACGCCCGCCAGGGTGTTGGCCAGGTAGCGCCTGCAGCGGTCAGTTTCAAAAAAACGTTCATGATGGACGACTCCTGGGACCCGACATAACGGTTGTCGATGTCCACATTCACGTTGATGCCATGGGTATGAAGAAAGTACTGCGGCATGATGCAGGCGGCCAGCGCAGTGGCTGAAGGGTAACTCACCGCTTTCCCCTTCAGGTCGGCGGGGGTCTTGAAGCCGCTGTCCTTGCGCACCACAAAAACGCCGGTGAAATCCCTGGCCTCCCCTGCCATGCCAATGACGCGATAACCAGCCTTCATGGCCTGCAAGGTCTGCCACGGGTTGGGCAGGATGAATTCCGGTTTGCGCGCGCGGTATTTTTCCTCAAAGCTGGCATAGTCACGCGAGGCTTCCAGTTCAATGTGTGCCCCTTGAAGATGGCTGTTGAGGTAATCCACCAGCGGTTGATAGGCCTGGATCAATTTGGCGGGGTTATGCAACGGATGCACCGCCAGGCGATAGACCGGCGCCCTCGCCGTGGCGGGATGGCTGCCAAACTGCGGCCCCGGACTTTCGTGCTCCCGACTGCAGCCGCAAAACAAACCGGCCATCAGTGCCAGGGTGACCAGCATGACCACCCGCTGAAGTCCCGGCCCGTCCCCGGCGTGACGCGGTTGGGCTCGGACATGATCCAGGCGCGCGCCAACGCCAGGCAACCATGACCGATGTGCACGTCCCTGGAACAAGCACCTGAATAATGTCTTGGCCGACAACATCACTCCCACAATGGTCTCCAACGGTATTTCTTTCAACATCGCTGCCTACCCGTCATCACCCACAGCTTTTGCTGTCTTGATGACGCTGGATCGTACACTGCCGCGGGTTGACGATACGGGCCACAGACTTTAGTATCCGCACCGTGATGCCATTTTTCCACCTCTCCTGCCGACGCCCTTCTTCCGCTCGACGTACGTCTGGCGAGTCGTGCCATGCCGGAAGAAGTTGGCTGAAGAGGAAGATGCGCATCACCTGATCTCTTCCCTCTGCTTTTCCCCGACAAGGCCACGGCTCATCCCCGTGGCCTTTTTTATTTTTCAATCCACCCTTGGAGATTTTTCATGCCAGAGACCGCTGCCCCCCAGTCTTTTCACCAGCTGATGCCAGTCACCCAACGCCCCAACCTGGTTTTTGTCCGCGGCCAGGGAGCCTACCTCTTTGACCAGCAGGGCCGCCGGTACCTCGACTGGGTGCAGGGATGGGCGGTGAACTGCCTGGGGCACGCGCCCACGACAGTGGCGCAAGCCCTGTGCGCTCAGGCCACCACCCTCATCAATCCCAGTCCAGCGTTTTATAACCAGCCGGCCCTGGAGCTTGCCGGGCTGCTGACCCAGAACAGTTGTTTTGATCACGTCTTCTTTGGCAGCTCCGGGGCCGAAGCCAACGAGGGGGCGATCAAATTGGCGCGCAAATGGGGGCAACGCCATAAAAACGGCGCCTTCGAAATCATCACCTTCCACCATGGCTTTCATGGCCGGACCCTGGCCACCATGTCAGCGAGTGGCAAGGCCGGTTGGGACACCCTGTTTGCCCCCCAGGTTCCCGGCTTTCCCAAGGCCGTCTTCAATGATCTGGATTCGGTGCGCGCGCTCATTGGCCCCCATACCGTTGCCATCATGCTGGAACCAACCCAGGGCGAAGCGGGGGTGTTTCCGGCAGATCGCCAGTTTCTTCAAGGACTGCGTGAACTGTGCGATGCCCATCAACTGCTGTTGATCGTTGATGAGGTACAGACCGGATGCGGGCGAACCGGCACCCTGTTCGCCTACGAACAATACGGCATCGAGCCCGACATCATGACTTTGGGCAAAGGTCTCGGCGGTGGGGTTCCTTTGTCCGCACTGTTGGCCAAAGAGCACTGCTCCTGCTTCATGGCGGGTGATCAGGGTGGGACGTTCTGCGGCAACCCGCTGGCCTGTGCCGCCGGGGTGGCGGTGCTGCGCCATCTCTTGTCTGCCGGTTTTCTGGCATCCAGCCGTGCGATCGGCACGCAGCTGGCCAAGGGACTGACGGCGCTCTCGGACCAATTCCAGCTGGGAGAGGTTCGTGGCCACGGCTCGCTGCTGGCACTGGAACTTGGGCAGGACATGGCGCCGCAAGTGGTTGAGCGGGCCAGGGAACTTGGCTTGTTATTAAACGCCCCGCGTCCACATTGCTTGCGGTTCATGCCAGCGCTGAACACCACGCCGGGTGAGGTACAGCAGGGGCTGGCACTGTTGCATCAGGTCCTGACGGAAACCCGCACCGGGATCACCGGGAGACAGGGCGTTTCGCCCGCTGTGCCAGCTGACGCCATTCCCGCAGTGCACCCTTTTGATAACACACGGCACCGGTCGCAGGTGGTGTCACTCTGGGCGAACGTTTTTGGTTATGAAACGGCCCACAACACACCGGCGCTGGCCATCGACAAAAAACTTGCCGCCGCGGATGGGCTGTTTTTTGTGGCGACGATGGGTGACCAGGTGATTGGCACCATCATGGCAGGATACGACGGTCATCGCGGCTGGCTGTACTCGGTGGCGGTTGATCCGTCCTATCGGAACCAGGACATTGGCTCGGCCTTGATGCAGACCGCCGAATGCGCCCTGGCCGCCAGAGGCTGCCTGAAGGTCAATCTCCAGGTGGTCGAATCCAACGCAGGTGTCGTGGGGTTTTATGCCATCCATGGTTATGCCGTTGAAAAACGCATCAGCATGGGCAAGCTGCTCTATCAGGCCCGGGTGGGGGCTTGATGCCCTGGATGGGATGCGTTCACCCAACCGCACCTGAATTGCCCGCCAGACACCATTGGCGGGCAGTTTTGCAGCCCAGGCTCTTGAAAAACCGGCAAACGGCCTTATGATTAGCACTCGCAAGAGTTGAGTGCTAACAGGCTTGTGTCCGACGGCGCCAACACTTCACGACAACGGATGTCGCCTTCGGGTGCACCGTTGCCCCTATTTTTTACACCTGTGTTTCACACCTTAAAGGAGTCACTATGAAACTTCGTCCCCTGCACGACCGCGTGATTGTCAAACGCGTTGAAAACGAAACCCGTACCGCATCCGGTATCGTTATTCCAGACAGCGCCGCTGAAAAACCCGATCAAGGTGAAGTGCTGGCAGTGGGCCCCGGCAAGAAGAACGACAAAGGCGAACTCGGTGCCATGAGCGTCAAGGTTGGCGACCGCGTGTTGTTCGGCAAATACAGCGGCCAGACCGTCAAGGTCGACGGCGACGAGTTGCTGGTCATGAAGGAAGATGACCTGTTCGCCGTGGTCGAGAAGTAATTCATCTTTCATCAAATTGATAGCTAGCCACGCAGTGTTTATGCGGGCTAGATGCTTATTTAACTTAATTTTCTAGGAGCCACACATGGCAGCAAAAGACGTAGTTTTCGGCGGCGAAGCCCGCGCACGCATGGTTGAAGGCGTGAACATTCTGGCCAACGCAGTGAAGGTCACCCTGGGCCCCAAGGGCCGTAACGTGGTGCTGGAGCGCTCTTTCGGCGCCCCCACCGTGACCAAGGACGGTGTGTCCGTGGCCAAGGAAATCGAACTCAAGGACAAGCTGCAGAACATGGGCGCGCAGATGGTCAAGGAAGTGGCTTCCAAGACGTCTGACAACGCTGGCGACGGCACCACCACCGCCACCGTGCTGGCCCAGGCCATCGTGCGCGAAGGCATGAAGTACGTGGCCGCCGGCATGAACCCGATGGACCTGAAGCGCGGTATCGACAAGGCAGTGGAAGCCCTGATCGCCGAGCTGAAGAAGGCTTCCAAGCCCACCACCACCTCCAAGGAAATCGCCCAGGTCGGCTCCATTTCCGCCAACTCGGACTCCTCCATTGGTGACATCATCGCCAGCGCGATGGACAAGGTCGGCAAGGAAGGCGTGATCACCGTGGAAGACGGCAAGTCTCTGCAAAACGAACTCGACGTGGTTGAAGGCATGCAGTTTGACCGCGGTTACCTGTCGCCCTACTTCATCAACAACCCCGAAAAGCAAGCTGCTTTGTTGGACAACCCCTTCGTGCTGTTGTTCGACAAGAAGATCAGCAACATCCGTGACCTGCTGCCCACACTGGAACAAGTCGCCAAGGCCGGTCGTCCGCTGTTGATCATTGCTGAAGATGTCGAAGGCGAAGCCCTGGCCACTTTGGTGGTCAACACCATCCGCGGCATCCTGAAGGTTGTGGCTGTCAAGGCCCCTGGTTTTGGTGACCGTCGCAAGGCCATGCTGGAAGACATCGCCATCCTGACCGGCGGCAAGGTGATCGCTGAAGAAGTTGGCCTGACCCTGGAAAAAGTGACTTTGGCTGACCTGGGTTCTGCCAAGCGCATCGAAGTGGGCAAGGAAAACACCATCATCATCGACGGTGCTGGCCCAGCTGCTGACATCGAAGCCCGCGTCAAGCAAGTGCGTGTGCAAATCGAAGAAGCTACCTCTGACTACGACCGCGAAAAGCTGCAAGAACGCGTGGCCAAGCTGGCTGGCGGTGTGGCTGTGATCAAGGTGGGCGCTGCCACCGAAGTCGAAATGAAGGAAAAGAAAGCCCGTGTGGAAGACGCCCTGCACGCGACCCGCGCTGCCGTGGAAGAAGGCATTGTGGCTGGCGGCGGCGTGGCTCTGCTGCGCGCCAAGCAAGCTGCTGGCACCATCAAGGGTGACAACGCTGACCAGGACCACGGCATTGCCCTGGTGTTGAAAGCCATCGAAGCACCGCTGCGCGAGATCGTTTACAACGCCGGTGGCGAAGCCTCTGTGGTGGTGAACGCGGTGATGGCCGGCAAGGGCAACTACGGCTTCAATGCGGCCAACGACACCTATGGCGACATGATCGAAATGGGTATCCTGGACCCGACCAAGGTGACCCGCACCGCGCTGCAAAACGCAGCCTCCGTGGCATCCCTGATGTTGACCACCGAATGTATGGTGGCCGAGTCTCCCAAGGCTGAAGCCGCTGGCGGCATGGGTGGTGGTGACATGGGTGGCATGGGCGGTATGGGTGGCATGGGCGGTATGGGCATGTAATTGGCCCCATCGCCCTGTCCCATCCGGCATGGGGCGATGCCCGACACCAAAAAAGCCGCCTGGCGAAAGTCAGGCGGCTTTTTTATTGCTACAAATTAAATAGCTTTATAAGCTTATTCCACGCGGGCTAAGACCCCATTTTGGCAACATAACCAGCCAATATCAGCGGGCTAGGAAATTGAACGGTCCGCTAACCTGGAACATCAGCCCGGCCGTTCCCAGAAAATTCACCTGGGCCGACCAGCCAGGTTTGAACTCATACGCCAGCGCTGGAATCACGGCCGGGGAAAAACCGCTGAAGTTCAGAGGCACTTTGTTTTCGTAGGGTTCCCGGTAGCCATACAACAGCCCGGCCGTCCATTTGAAAGACAACTTGTCAATGCCACCCAGCGATTTCAGGACCCCTCCCCACGGGTACAGGTAAACCGTCGGCTGGCCAAAGGAGTTGGTGAACAGCGTCAGTCCGTCCAGTCGCGCATCGGCATGCTCACGCTCCACCCCCACCATCACCACGTTTTTATGCTCAGGGTCCTGACTGAAATGGTAAGTCACGGGGCTGAACTGCCAGCGCAGCACCTTGCCCTGGGTCAGCTCGGTCATCCAGTCCGGCTCGGCCATGGCGGGGCTGGCGAGTTGCAGCACAATCAAACCGGCAGCAAGGCGAAACATTTTCTTCATTTGGAAAGATTTGAAATTGGTCACGGTCAAGATTTTCAGTGTAACGGGCCTATTTTCCAGGATTTTGACACTGGCCCTGCTGCTGGCCACCAGTGGTTGCGCCTGGCTGGACGGGCAACAACGCCAGATCATCTACCGCCCGACACCGTCCACGGTGGGCCTGCCGTCCGATGTGCGGCCGGGTGACCAGGCCTTTTTGCTGGCCACACCCGATGCCGGCGCTTCGGGCCAATTGGCGCTGTGGTGGCTGCCACACCCTGCCCCCAACGCCCCCACCCTGCTGTATTTGCATGGCACGTTTCGCAACCTGCTGGGCAACCAGCACAAGATCCAAGCCTTGCGCGACGCCGGCTTTGCCGTGCTGGCGGTCGACTACCGTGGCTGGGGGCAGAGCACGGCCATCACCCCGTCGGAGCAAACCATCATGCAGGATGCCCGCGTGGCCTGGGCCGAACTGGTGCGACGTGAACCACGGGCCGGCCGACGGGTGATTTACGGCCACTCCATGGGCAGCGGGGTGGCGGTGGCGCTGGCCAGCAGCCTGCCCAGCCAGGGCGCCTATGGCGGCCTGATCCTGGAGTCGGCCTTCACCAGTTTTGCCGATGTGGCGCGCGCAGCCGGATTCTGGGCCAGTGTGCTGTCGCTGTTCAACCACGAACGGTTTGCTTCGATCGACCACATCGGCCAGATCACGGCGCCCCTGCTGATGTTGCATGGCCGCCGCGACGACACGGTGCCGATCGGGCTGGGGGAACGCCTGTTTGCCGCCGCCAATGCCCCCAAGCACTGGCTGGTGATCGAAAACGGACAACACAGCGACCTGAACCTGGTGGCGCCAGAGGCCTACCGCCAGGCCTTGCAGGCCTTCACAGCCCGCTATGTGTCACCGCCCTGACAAGGCCAGTGCCAACTGTTGCGGCGATTCAAAATGGATGCCCTGCCAGCCCAGCGCGGTGGCGGCCTCCACATTGGCGCGCAAATCATCAATGAACAGCGTGTGGGCCGGCTCCAGCGCATAACGGCTTTGCAACAGCTGGTACAGCGCGGGGTCAGGCTTGACCTGGTGCACATCGCCTGAAAAAATGCCGCCGTCAAAACAACGCAAAAAAGCATGGTGTGCCTCGAGAAAGCGGGCATATGGCACGGGCATGTTGGACAGGTAATACAGCCCGGCGATGCCGTCCCCGGCCACACGGCGCTGGTGCAGCGCCTCCAGCAAAGCCACGGTGTCGGTGATGGGCGTCAGGCGCGCGCCAATACTTTCAATCAAACGCCCCAGCACCTCCTGCGGCAAATCCAGCCGCCGGGCGGTTTGGCTGATCACGGCCTCCATACTCAACACCCCCCGGTCGAAGTCATGCCAGTCGGCATGGCCAAACACCTGGTGCGCCAGTTGCGCCGCCTGCGCCGGGGTGCCCACACGCTCGGGAAAGGTCTGCAACAACAGTTGCGCAGGTTGCCAGGTGAACAGCACCGCACCAAAGTCAAACACGATATTCATCAGCCAGCGGATTCCTTTCTGATCTCCCGCCAAGCCCGCCGCAGCGTCGGCGCCAGATTGGCCGGACGGGTTCCCGTGAGCTGGACCTCGGGGGTGCCATGCCATTGGGCACAGCGCCAGATAGCCTTGGCCACGGCGAGGCTCTGCGCCTCGCTCCAGCGCCTTCCAGGCTGGGCAGACAGGGATTTGACTTCAAACACCCCCTGCGCCCGATGTGCCTTGGCATCCAGTCGGCCGATCAGCTCACCCGCATGCAGGATGGGCAGCACAAAATAACCATGCACCCGCTTGGGTTCGGGGGTGTAACACTCCAGCCGGTAGTCAAAATCAAACAGGGTGGCCAAGCGTTCACGGTCCCACACCACCGGGTCAAAAGGCGACAACAAGGCGGTGTGCCGCGCCTGCAGCTGGCCCGCCACGGCCTGTTGCAGCCAGTCGGCCTGGCTGGCATGTACATAAGCGGGCTGGTCCCAGCCCTGGACCGCCACCCGCAGCAAGGCACCCGCCTCAACCAGGGCCGCCAGGTCGGCATCTTTCAGCCGCGGCTTGAGGCGGAAGTAGTCGTGGATCCAGCGGGCCTGCGTCACCCCCAGAGCGGTGACGGATCGCTCGATGAACTGCTGGCGAATGGCATCCGGCGCCAGTCCTGCGGCCGGGGCGGTCGCGAGCTGAGGCGCCACCCGCTCAGCCAGGTCATACACGCGCTGAAATTTCTCGCGTCGAGCCACCATCAATTCACCAGAGGCAAACAGCGCTTCCAGCCAGCGCTTTTCGTCCTTCCAGCCCCACCAGGCCGAGGTCCGGTCATCCTGGCGCGTAAAGTCAGATGATTTCACCGCGCCGTTTTGGCGAATGTGAAGCAGCAGCTGGTCCAGGTGCGCGCGCTGGTGGATATGGCTGTGCCGGGCGCTGGCCAGGCCCCAGTGTTGACGTGCCTGCTGGTTGTAGCTGCGGTGCAGCAGCAAATCGGCCATCGGCGCAAAACACGCCTCATGGGCCCAGGTCTCAAACAGCTGGCCCGTGGCCAGCGCCTCATCCAGCCAGTGCATCGGGTAAGGCCCCAGCCGCGAAAACAGCACCAGATACGGACTGCGCGCCACCACATGGATGGTGTCGATCTGCAGCAGGCCCATGCGGGCAATACAGGCGCACAGGGCCGCGGGCGTGGCCAGCTGCGCCGGCGGCGCCAACAGCCCCTGCGCCGCCAGGTGCAAGGCACGGGCCTGCGCCAGTGTGAGTGTGATCACGGGCATGGGCATGGGCGCTGCAGCGGCTCTACCCAGCGGATCAGCGCCGCAGTTGGGCCAGCAATCCGGCGGTGGAGCCATCCAGGCCGCTCACGTCACCACTGGCCAGACGGGCCTCGACGTCCTTGGCCAGCACCTTGCCCAGCTCCACACCCCATTGGTCAAAGCTGTTGATGCCCCACAGGCTGCCGCTGACAAACACACGGTGCTCCTGCAGGGCAATCAGCGCCCCCAGGCTGGTGGGGTTGAGTTCGTCCAGCAGCAAGAAGGTGCTGGGCCGGTTGCCGGTGAAGTGCCGGTGCCCGTCGGCATCCACTTTGCCCAGCATCAGCGCCTGCGCCTGCGCCAGCGCATTGGCCAGCAGCAGCGTGTGGTGGCCCGGCAGGGTGTGGCGCGGCTGTTTGACCGCGACAAATTCGACCGGCACCACATCCGTGCCCTGGTGCAGCATCTGAAAATAAGCGTGCTGGCCATTGGTGCCGGGCTCGCCCCACAACACCGGTGCGGTGCCAAAGGACAAGGCCTGGCCTTGCGTGTCCACCCGTTTGCCATTGCTTTCCATCTCCAGCTGCTGCAAATAGGCTGGGTAACGCCTGAGCGCGCTGTGGTAGGGCGCGATGCTGCGGCTGGTGAAACCATGAAAATTGCGGTACCAGACATCCAGCAACCCCAGGCGCACCGGCAGATTCCGCGCCAGCGGTGCGCTGCGAAAGTGCTCATCCATGTCATGGGCGCCAGCCAGAAACTGCCTGAACCCCGCCGCACCGATGGCGATCGCCAGCGGCAGGCCGATGGCTGACCAGACCGAATAACGCCCGCCGACCCAGTCCCAAAACCCGAAAGTGGTGTCGATGCCAAACGCCCGGGCCGCCGGCACATTGGTGGTCAAGGCGGCAAAGTGGCGCGCCACATCGGTGCCGCCCTGGGCCTCGAACCAGGCCTTGGCCGAGCGGGCGTTGGTCATGGTTTCGATGGTGGTGAAGGTCTTGCTGGCAATCAGGAACAAGGTGTTGTCAGGGCGGACCTTCTTGAGCACCGCGGCCAATTCATGCCCATCCACGTTCGAGACAAAGTGAAAACGCTTGCCCGGCAGCACAAACTCATCGAGCGCCAGCACCGCCATCTGTGGCCCCAGATCCGAGCCGCCGATGCCGATGTTGACCACGTCAGTGATGTGCTCATCTGCCCGCACCTGCTCGGCATAGGCCAGCATGGCATCCAGCGTGGCGTGCACATCGGGCAACTCGTTTGCTACGTTTTTAATAGCTTCATGCGGTTTGTTTGTCTGGGCTAGAGGCGGATTTCTTAATAACCAGTGCATCACCGCCCGGTGCTCGGTGGTGTTGATGAGCGTGCCGCCGAACATGGCATCCCGGTGCGCCTCCAGGCCACTCTGACGCGCCAGCGCCAGCAGCAGCGCCTCGGACGCCGGGGTGATCAGGTTTTTCGACAGATCGGCAAACACATGGGGCGCGGGCTGGCTGAAGGACTCAAACCGCTGCGGATCAGCCGCAAACGCAGCACGCAAATCAAAGCCACGGCCAGTGTGTTCAAACTCAGCCTGCAGCGCAGTCCAGGCCGGGGTACGGTCACAGCGAATGGAATTCATGGTGGTCCTTGTTCTGGTGGATTGGCAACGTGGGCTACGCAGGGCCGTCAGGCGGCCTGCAACAAGTGATCAAGCCGACTGGCATCCGCACAAAAAGCCCGAATCCCTTCGGCCAGCTTCTCGGTGGCCATGGCGTCCTGATTCAGGGCAAAACGGAAGCTGGCCTCGTCATAACTCACAAAAGCCATGTCCTGGGCCAGGGCCTGTTGCGCATCCAGCGCCCGCGTCAACGGCGCTTGGCTCTGGGCCAGTTGGGCCAGCAGCTCCGGGCTGATGGTCAGCAGGTCACACCCGGCCAATGCCGTGATCTGGCCCAGATTTCGGAAACTCGCGCCCATCACCTCGGTGCTGATGCCAAATTTTTTGTAGAAGTTGAAAATTTGCGCCACCGATTTGACACCGGGGTCATTGGCGCCAGTGTTGTCGGCCTCGACCCAGGCGGCGCCAGCGGACTTTTTGTACCAGTCGTAAATACGCCCGACAAACGGCGAGATCAGTTGCACCCTGGCCTGACCGCAGGCCACCGCCTGGCAGAAGGCAAACAGCAGGGTCAGGTTGGTGTGGATGCCGCGGCGCTCCAACTCTTGGGCCGCCTGAATGCCTTCCCAGGTGGCGGCCACCTTGATCAACACCCGGTCAATGTGGATGCCCTGGGCCTGGTAGAGCTCAATCAGGCGTTCGGCGCGGGTCACGGTGGCGCTGGCGTCAAAACTCAGGCGGGCATCGACCTCGGTCGAAACCCGACCGGGGATGATGGCCAGGATCTCACAACCAAAACGCACCAACAGGCGATCGGTCAGCTCATCGAGGGCACGCCCCCGGTACCGCGCCACCGTGTCTTCGAGCAGCGAGCGGTATTCCGGCTTTTGCACCGCCTTCAGAATCAGCGACGGGTTGGTGGTGGCATCCGTTGGCTGGAAGGCTTCAATCTGCTTGAAGTCGCCGGTATCGGCAACCACGGTGGTGAATTGTTTGAGGGCGTCGAGTTGGTTCACAGTAAAACGATCCAATGTAAAAATTCAGGCCGAGGGCAAGCGGGCCCGGTCTCTGGCGGCAATGCTCTGGCCGCCACTGCCCCAGTTTTGCAACGGCACCTCTTCAATCACCACCTGGGTGGATTCGGGCTTTTTCCCCAGCACCTCGGTCATGAGCCGAGTCACCCCGGCAATGACCTGCTCTTTTTGGGCGTCCGTGGTGTGTTCACGCTGTAGCATTTTGATGATAACGATGGGCATGGCAATTTGTCCTTCTAAGGTAGTTGTCGGCCCGCTGCGGCCGCCCACAGCGTGTACCAGTCTTCGCGACTCAAGGTGATTTGGGTAGCTCGCCAGGCATCACGCAAACGCTCAATGCGCACACTGCCCAGCACCGGCACCACCCTGGTCGGGCAGCGCATCAACCAGGCCAGGGCCACCGCTGCGGGGGGGCAGGCCTGGACCTGCGCGATGTGGGTCAACACAGGGTTCAGGCGGCGCGCCAGATCGTTGTCACCCAACACGGCGCCGCCCGCCAGGGGTGACCAAGCCATAGGCCGCATCCCCAGTTGCTGGCACTGGTCCAGCACCCCGTTGTCCAGCGCCTGCATCGCCCCCAGTGAAAACTCAATCTGGTTCACGGCCAGCGGCGTTTGCAGATGTTGACGCAGCAGCAAAACCTGTGACGGAGAAAAGTTGGACACCCCGACCGCGCGTACCTTGCCCGAGGCCACCGCCCGATCCAGGGCCTGCGCGGTTTCTGCGGCGTCCATCAAATAGTCGGGCCGGTGCAACATCAGCAAGTCCAGCTGCTCGGTGCCCAGCGCGGTCAACGAGTGATCCATACACGCCGCAAGATGGTCAGCACTGCTGTTGAAGGTTTTGACTTGATGGGCTGGCCGCGCAGCGGAAACGGCTGCAACGCCGCATTTGGTGAACAGCTGCAACTGCGCCCGCAAGCCGGGTGACAAGGCCAAAGCTTGTCCAAACTGGGCTTCTGCGGTGTAACCGCCATAGATGTCAGCATGGTCAAACGCGGTGATACCCAGCTCCACGCACTGGTGAATCAAGCAATTGAGCGCTTGTACTGACAGCTGCGCACGAGTCAATCGCCAGGCACCCCAAACCAGCAGTGGCAAGACCAGACGCATGTTGGCGTGGCGGGCGTGATCAGGCACATCAAGTAACTTCATGACTGCATTATTGCGAGGTTTGCCTCCCGTCCCTGCCGTCACAACGTCGTTCCGGGTTACGTACCAACAACAAACATCTTCGCGCGTCAGCTCCAGGCCAGCGCCATGACCCCGATCGCAATCGCCAGCGCCCCGGCGATACGCGGCAGGCGGTCACCTTCACCCAGCAGATGGCCGCCAATCAGGGCCGCAAACAGCATGCTGACCTCACGCATCGGCGCCACATGGCTGACTGGCGCCAGCCGCACGGCGTACAACACACACACATAAGCCACCGGGCTGAAAATCGCCACAACCAGGGCATACCGCCACTGCAGTTTCCAGAGCCGCCAGGCTTCGCGCCGATCGCGCAGCACCGGAATGGCCGCCAGCGGCAGGCGCAAGATATCACTCCAGAAATCCAGCAGAATGGGGGAGATGGCAACCACCTTGACGGTATAGGCATCCAGCACGGTGTAGGACGCAATCAGCGCACCGGTCAGCAGCCCCCAGAACACCCCGGTCAACACCCGCTGGCGACGGGCCGGATCATGGGCGGCCCGAAACAGGCCAGGGCCACCAGCAATCAGGAAAACGCCCAGCACCACGCCGCCAATGCCCAGAACACCCAGCGTGCTCAGGTACTCACCAAACACCACCACGGCGACGAAGGACGACAACAGAGGACCGCTGCCGCGCGCCAGTGGGTAAACCACCGTCAGATCACTCTTTCGGTAGCCCGTCAGCAGGCAGACAAAATAGACCCAATGGAGAAAGCCGCTGGCAGCAATACACAGCCACTCGGTGCGGCCCCAGCTGGGCACCACCTGCCAACCCAGCCACAAGGCCAGCGGCGCCCAGAACACGGCCATGAGGACGCCGGTGAAAAAGACAAACCGGGCATCACCATGGGCCTTCTTGGCGACAACATTCCAGCCGGCATGAACCAGCGCGCCCACCAGGATGAGCGCCAGCGCAAGGCCCGACACCGGCTAGACCGCCTGCACCACCGAGACTCCGTGATCAGCCAGCGTCAAGCCGACATCTGCCCCCACCGACAACACATCCGTCAGGTCGGGCGACACGACAAAAATCGGCCCCAGCGCGGTCTCAAAGGTGTATTCAAAAAAGCTGCCCAGGTACGCCAGCTTGCGCAGTTGCGCCGCCAGGCCGGTACCGTCGCGGTGAATGTGCCAGGCCTCCGGCCGCACAGCGACCTTGACCGCCCCAGCGCCCACGGCTTGGCGTGAGGTGATCGACAAGGGCCCCAGCTGAACCTGACCTGCTGCGTCGGCTACGCCCGGAAACAGCATGGCCTCCCCCATGAAGCCAGCGACAAACTCACTGCCGGGGCGTTCATACATGTCCTGCGGGGTCCCGCGCTGGGCGATCAGGCCTTCGTTCATCACGATGATCTGGTCACTCACCGCCAGCGCCTCACTCTGGTCATGGGTGACATACGCCACCGTCAGGTGTAGACGCTGCTGCAGGCTGCGGATTTCTTCACGCATGTCGCGCCGCAGACGGGCATCCAGGTTGCTCAACGGTTCGTCAAACAGCAGCACCCCGGGCTCCAGCACCAGCGCCCGCGCCAGCGCCACACGCTGCTGCTGCCCGCCCGAGAGTTCACTGGGCAGGCGCTCGTCATAACCCACCAGCCCCACATTGCCCAGCGTGTCGACGGCGCGGCGCATGGCTTCACTTTTGTCAACACCTGACATCTTCAGCCCATACATCACGTTTTCCACCACGTTCATGTGCGGAAACAAGGCATAACTCTGGAACATCATGCTGACGTTGCGGTCAGCGGGCCCCAGCGTGGTGACATCCTTGCCGTCCATGATGATCTGGCCACCGGTGGGCATTTCCAGCCCGGCAATCATGCGCAGCACCGTGGTCTTGCCACAGCCAGAAGGTCCCAGTATGGTGGTCAACGAGCCTTTTTCGATCTCGAAGTCCACACCCTTGATCACCAGAGGGGCATGCGTGTCCATGCCATAACGCTTGGTGATATTTTTGAATTCAACGCCGTAGTTCATCGTGTTCTCTTATGGGTAAAGTTCAGTGGGCTGCCATTGCGTTGAGCTTGAGGCCAGCTTTGCGCCGCCCGAGCTTGCGCTCGCCCACCAGAAACTGGATCAGGGCAATCGACAGCGACATCAGGATGATCAGCACGGTGCAATAAGCCAGCGCCACGCCGTAGTCGCCGTTGCCCACCCGGCCAATGATGTAGGTGGTGGCCAGCTCGTTTTCGGCGGTAACCAGGAAAATGACGGCACTCACCGTGGTCATGGCACGCACAAAGCTGTAAACCAGCGCAGCCACCAGCGCGGGCTTGAGCAGCGGCAGCACCACATGGCGCAAGGTCTGAAACGTGGAGGCCCGCAGCATCAGCGAAGCTTCATCCAGTGACCGGTCAAGCTGCTTGAACGCGGCCGTTCCGGCGCGTACCCCCACCGGCAAATTGCGGAACATGAAACACAACACAATGATCAGGCCGGTGCCGGTCAACTCCACTGGCGGCACGTTGAAGGCCAGGATGTAGCTCACTCCCAGCACCGTCCCCGGAATGGCAAAAGCCAGCAGCGCCACAAATTCAAACCAGCCCTGACCGCGGAACTCGGTGCGCGCCAGCAGATAGGCAATCAACAGGCCCACGGCCGCCGTCATGGGCGCCGACAGCCCCGCCAGCTTGACCGTGGTGAACAGTGAATTCCAGGCGGTGCCGGCCCAGACCAGGCCATACTGTCCCCACTCCAGGCCAAAAGCCGTCCGGAAATGCGCCAATGTGAGTGTGTAGTCGCGCCCCCAGGTCTGGACAAAACCACCGGCAAACGCAAACAGATACACCACCACGGTGAAAGCCAGCCACGGGTACACCACCGCGTTCAGGACACGGCGCAAGCCGTCAGGCAGTGCCATTGGAATACCGGCATCACCCTTGCCACTGACCGTGGTGTAGTTCTGCTTGCCCAGCAAGCCGCGCTGCAGCGCAAACACGGCCAAGGCAAACAGCGTCAGAATCCAGGCCAGCGATGCGGCCCGTCCCTGGTCGTATTGAGCCCCGACAATGGCAAAGAAGATGTCGGTGGACAGCACCGAGTACTGTCCGCCCACCACCACCGGGTTGCCGAAGTCGGCAATACTTTCAATGAAGCCGACCAGGAACGCATTGGCAAGGCCCGGCTTGAGCAGCGGCAAGGTCACGGTAAAAAAGGTCTTTTGCCGGTCGGCACGCAAGGTCTGCGCGGCTTCTTCCATGCTGGGGGCCACGCCCTGCACCACCCCTCGCATGATCATGAAGGCAATCGGCGTGAAGGCAAACAGCTGTGCAATCCAGATGCCAAACAGGCCGTAAAACCAGCGGGTCGGCGCCACGCCAAACGCATATTCCAGCACCTGGTTGACCACACCAGCGCGGCCAAACAGCAGGATCAAACCCAGACCGACCACAAACGGCGGCGTGATGATGGGCAGCAAAGCCACCACACGCAGGGGTGTCTGCACGCGCGGCCCGGCGCTGCGTTCGGCCAGCAAAGCCATCATGGTGCCCATGACGGTAGTGCCGGTGGCCGTCAGCAAAGCCAGAAACAAGGTGTTCCAGGCCACCCCACAACGCACCCCACCAACCAGACAATTCAGGCCCCAGACCCGCTCATGGCCCACCCGCTCGAAAATGGCCGACCAGGCCCAGTGCCCCTCCTCATTCAGGAAGGCCCCGTAGAGTGCCTTGGTCACCGGAAAGGCAATGAACAGCAACAGCAGCACCGAACAGCCCACCACCGCCGAGGCGATGAACAGATCACCCTTGAACAAACCACGCCGGGCAATACCGAAAGAGGTGATCATCACCAACGCCAGAAAAGCCAGGAAAGCCCCGATACCGATGCCGAACTGATTCACCGCCAGTTCACCCAACTGGGCGTTCAACACACCGAACGACCACCCCTTGGCGCCAATCATGAAGCCACTGAGCAGCAAACCCAGACTGCCCAGCAAGCCACCGGCCAGCAGCCAGTGGCTTTGTGATTTGCCCGCCGGGACACGCAGGCCAACGGCGGCGATGCCCAGCCCCATCAAACCAAACAGCAGCCAGATCCGGCCATGCACCAGAGCCTGCAACAAGCCGCTGGCTGTTTCAGCGCCACCCAACACCTGGGGCAAGACGCTGTACCAGGCGGTGTCCTGAATGGCATACCAAGGCAAGATCAAATAGGCCAGCAGGCCGACGAAGAGCCATAGCTGGATGGCTCGATTGGGATGTTTATTCACGGGGAGTACCGCTTTTCTTTCAACAACAATCAGCGCGACTCCCCACCTTCTTCGCCCCCACGCGAGGCGGGCAGGAAGAAAGTCAGGAGGTGCCCTCAGACCGGGCTCGTCTTAACGTGGCAGGGAATTGACCTCTTTTTCCCACTTGGCAATCAGGCGCTTGCGCTCCGTCGACGCACCGTATTTGGCGTAGTCGTAGTTGATGAACTTGATCTTCTTGAAGTCAGGCACATTCTTGTCGACTTTGGCAGCCGTGTTGGAAGGCACCTGGAACTGCTTGGCCGCCGCCGCCATTTCCTGTGCCGCTGGTGTCAACGCCCACTCATAGAACTTCTTGGCGGCTTCCAGGTTGCGCGCACCCTTGATGATGCTCATGGAGCCAATCTCGGCCCCCGTGCCATCCGCAGGGGTGATCGCATCCACCGGGAAACCGTTGATTTTTTCGCCCGGTGCATCGTGCACAAAACTGATCGACACCGTGGTTTCGCCGCGCGCCGCCGCCTTGATCGGGCCGGTACCGCTGCGGGTGTACTGGCTGACGTTCTTGTGCAGCTTTTTCAGGTACTCAAAGGCCTTGTCCTCGCCCATCAGCTGCACCAGGGTGGCCACCATGGTGTAGGCCGTGCCGCTGGAGGCCGGATTGGCCACCTGGATTTCACCTTTGAGCGCTGGGTTCAGCAGGTCGTTCCAGGTCTTGGGAATCGGCAGCTTTTTCTTGGCCAGCAACTCGGTGTTGTACCCGAACCCCAACGGACCGGAGTAAATACCCACGGTCTTGTAGCCTGATTGTTTAGCTTGCTGCTGTGCCCAGCCCTGCAGCTGCGGCAGCGTGGGCGACTTGTATTCCAGCGACAGGCCTTGCTCGGCCGCCTGCAGATGCGGGTCACCCGTGCCGCCAAACCAGATGTCGGTCTTGGGATTGTCTTTTTCTGCAATCAACTGGGCCAGCGCCTCGCCCGACCCCTTCATCGAAATATTGATCTTGGTCCCGGTGGTACGGGCATACACGGTGCCAATCATGTTGCACCACTCGGCTTGCACCGAACAAATCACATTGACGGTTTGCGCCTGCGCAAATCCGCTGGCCGCAGCCAAAGCCGACACAACAAACAACTTCTTCATAACAACGCTCCTAAAAAACTAGAACTATGACGCCAAGTTATCAACGCGGCAGCGAGTTGACTTCTTTTTCCCAGCGCCCGATCAAGCGCTTGCGTTCGGCTGACGAGCCGTATTTGGCGTAATCGTATTTGATCATTTTGGCCTTGGCAAAATCGGGCATGCGTTCATCGAGTTTGGCCGCCTTGTTGCTGGGCAACTGGAATTGCTTGGCCGCCACCCCCAGTTCTTGCGCCCCCGGCGTCAAAGCCCATTCGTAAAAACGCTTGGCTTCTTCCAGGTTTCGCGCACCCTGAATCAAACTCATCGAACCAATTTCAGCCCCCGTTCCCTCACACGGCGTATTGCTCACGACCGGAAAACCATTGGCGGCCTCCACCGGGGCCTCATGGGCAAAAGCAACACCAATCAGGTTTTCACCACGGGCCGCATTCTTCACCGGCCCCGCACCTGAACGGGTGTATTGGCTGATGTTTTTGTGCAAAGCTTTCAGGTAGTCAAATGCCTTGTCCTCCCCCATCAACTGCACCAGGGTGGCGATCTCGACATAGGCTGTACCCGAGGTGTTCGGATTGGGCGCCTGGATTTCACCTTTCCACTTGGGGTCCAGCAGATCAGCCCAGCACTTGGGTGGCTGCAATTTTTTCTTGGCCATGGCCTCGGTGTTGTAGCTGATGCCCAGCGGGCCGGAGTAAATGCCAACCGTCTTGTAACCAGTCTGCTGCGCCTGACTCTGCGCCCAGTCGCGCAACTGCGGCAACGAAGCCGATTTGTAGGCCATGGTCAGCCCCATCTCTGCCGCCTGCATGTGCGGGTCACCGGTGCCGCCATACCAGACATCGGTTTTCGGGTTGGCTTTTTCCGCATTGAGCTGCGCCAACGCCTCGCCCGAAGCCTTGTGCGTCAGACTGACCTTGATGCCAGTGCTGCGGGAAAACACCGTCTGCACCAAATTGCACTGCTCAGCCTGCACCGAACAAATGATGTTGACCTGCCCGGCGGCATGCGCCCCCAGACAGACCAGCGCGGCTACGCCAGCAAAAACGGTTTTTTTCATCTTGACTCCTACAACAGGGATGAGCAGACAGGTAATTTATTTACAAGACCACTTTATCTCGATTCATGAAAGAAATTAGCCCGGGAAAACACTGAGACGCGTCAAAAAAAATGAGAAAAAATTACGCGTTTATTAACAATAACTTGAAACCAAGTTACATTACCACTCGTTCAATCGTCAACGATTATCCTGCTCCACACTCCCTTTTCATCATGAGTTTTGATCTTGTTCTTTTTGGCGGCACGGGCGACCTGTGCTGGCGCAAACTGATGCCGGCGCTGTTCCAGGCCTTCAGGCACGGCACCCTGCCCAGCGGGGCGCGCATCATCGGTGTCGGGCGCGATGACTTGAGCGACGAGCGCTACCGTGCCCAAATCCAGGCCCGCTTTGACGCCGTGGAACTGGCCAAGCGACCCTGTAACGACGAGTTTGACCGCTTCTCGGCCCTGCTGGAATTTGTCAGCATGGATTTGTCCCGACCCGAACACTACGCCAACCTGCGCGACAAACTGACCCAGCGCCAGGCCGACACGGTGGTGATGTACCTGGCCACCGCCCCCAGCCTGTTCACCACCATCGTTGAACAACTGGCCGCCGCCGGACTCAACACACCACAGACCCGGGTGGTGCTGGAGAAACCGCTGGGCCATGACCTGGCCAGCAACCGCGCCATCAATCACACCGTGGCCCAGGTGTTCCGCGAGGACCAGATCTACCGCATCGACCATTACCTGGGCAAACCGTCAGTACAAAACCTGTTTGCCCTGCGGTTTGGCAACGCCCTGTTTGAACCCCTGTGGCGGCGCGAGCACATTGCCAACATCCAGATCACCATCGCCGAAGAGCTGGGTGTGGAAAAACGTGGCGCGTTCTACGAAACCACCGGAGCCTTGCGCGACATGGTGCAAAACCACGCCTTGCAACTGCTGTGCGCCATTGGCATGGAGCCGCCCATCAACTCCCACGCCGATGCGATCCGTGATGAAAAGCTCAAGGTGCTGCGTTCGCTCAAACCCTGGGCCATCGAATCACTGGCACAGGACGTGATCCGCGGCCAATACGGCGCCGGCAACATCGCCGGGCTGCCAGTGCCGGGCTACCGTGATGAACAGGGTGTCAGCCCGGCCAGCAGCACCGAAACCTTTGTGGCACTGCGCACCGAGATCGCCAACTGGCGCTGGGCGGGCGTGCCGTTTTACATCCGCACCGGCAAGCGGCTGGCCGCACGTGACGCACGCATCGTGGTCAATTTCAGGCCGACGCCGCACGCCATTTTTAATGCCCAGATCGGCCAGGCCAACCGGCTGGTGATCAACCTGCAACCCAAGGACGGGCTGGAATTGCACCTGCTGGCCCAGGCACAGGACAAGCGCCAACACTCCAACAGCCTGGCCCCGGTGCAGCTCGACCTGGACTTTGACAAGCGTTTCGGCGCCGAACGGGTGGGCGCCTATGAGCGGCTGCTGCTGGACGTGATCGAAGGCCGGCTCAACCTGTTTGTGCGCAGTGACGAGCAAGAGGAGGCCTGGCGCTGGGTTGAGCCCATCCTGGCGCACTGGCAGGCCGACCCGCAGGGGCCACGCCCCTACGCGGCTGGCACCTGGGGGCCAAGCGCCACCAGCGCCATGATCGCCCGCGATGGTTTTTGCTGGAGTGAGGAGTCCTGACATGCTCGAACGGATCAAAGCCTCCCTGCCATCCCTGGCCCCGGCCGAACAACGTGTGGGCAAACTGGTACTGAGCGACCCGCGCAGTTTTGCCCTGCTGCCGGTGAGTGAACTGGCCGACCGTGCCCATGTGAGCAAACCCACCGTGGTTCGCTTCTGCCGCAGCGTCGGTTACGACGGCCTGTCCGACTTCAAGCTCAAGCTGGCCGGCAGTGTGAGTGAAGGGGTGCCGTTCATCCACCGCAGTGTCGACGCGGACGACAAGACCAGCGACATCATGGTCAAGGTCATTGACAACACCGTGGCTGCGTTCCTGAAGTACCGTAACGATGCCTCCGCCAGCGCCATCGACAAGGCCGTGGTGGCACTGGTGAATGCTTACCAGTCCGGCCGCCGTATCGAATTTTTTGGTGTCGGCAACTCCGGCGTGGTGGCCCAGGACGCCCAACACAAGTTCTTCAGGCTCGGCATCAACGGCGTGGCCTACAGCGACGGCCACATGCAGGTGATGAGTGCCTCCCTGTTGCAGCCGGGTGACTGCGTGCTGGTGATTTCCAACTCGGGCCGCACCCGCGACCTGATGGACTCCTGCGACATCGCCCGCAAAAACGGCGCCACCACCATTGTCATCACCGCCAGCGGTTCACCGCTGGCCTCGGCTGGGCACATCCACCTGGCGGCCGACCACCCCGAAGGTTATGACCGCTACAGCCCGATGGTGTCGCGCCTGCTGCACCTGATGATTGTGGACATCTTGGCCACCTGCGTGGCCCTGCGCATTGGCGGCGACAAATTGCAGCCGCTGCTGCGCGACATGAAAAACAATCTGCGCAGCAAGCGTTATGCCTGAGTTTTACAAGCTTTTTTGAACTCTAGCCCAGATCAAATAAGCATTGATAGCTATGATTTATATAGCTAATCAATTGACGCCATGGGCATGAACTGCTCGGCCAGACTGGCATGCAGCGCCGCGCCCAGTGGCAACACCTCGTCGTTGAAGTCATAACGGTTATTGTGCAGATGGCAACGGCCCGGGCCGTTGTCCGCCCCTTGCCCCAACCGCAGATAGGCGCCGGGTTTCACCCGCAGCATGAAGGAAAAATCCTCCGCCCCCATGCTCGGCTCCAGGTCACGCACCACGTTATCGGCCCCCACCAGGCGCTCAGCCACCTCAGCGGCAAAGTGGGCTTGCGCCGCGGTATTGACCGTGGCCGGGTACAGCCGCTCATAAATCACACGGGCGGTGGCGCCAAACCCCTGGGCCACCGCGCTGCACAACTCATGCAGCCGGCGTTCCACCAGCGCCTGCACCGCCGGTGTGAAGGTGCGCACCGTGCCCACCAAGGTGGCCGTGCCGGGAATCACACTCATGGCGCCCAGGTCGCCGGCCTGCATGGCGCACAGGCTGATCACCGCGCTGTCCACCGGTTTGACGTTGCTCGACACGATGCTTTGCACCGCAGTGATGATGTGGCCTGCCACCAGCACCGGGTCCACCGCCTGGTAGGGGTGGGCACCGTGGCCACCCCGGCCGGTGATCTCGATCATGATGCGGTCGGCCGCCGCCATCATCGGTCCCGGGTTCAGACCAATGGTGCCCGGCCGCATGGCCGGCCAATTGTGCAAGCCGAACACCGCCTGCACCGGAAAACGTTCGAACAGGCCATCGTCGATCATGGCCTGCGCGCCGGCATACCCCTCTTCACCGGGCTGGAAAATCAGCACCGCGGTGCCATCAAACCGGCGGGTTTCGGCCAGGTAACGTGCCGCACCAACCAGCATGGTGGTGTGCCCGTCGTGGCCGCAACCATGCATCAACCCGGGCTTGGCCGAGGCCCAGGCAAAGTCGTTGTGTTCGGTCATCGGCAGTGCATCCATGTCGGCGCGCAGGCCGATCATCCGGGCACGGCCCTGGCACTGCCCCCTGATCACCGCCACCACGCCGGTGCGGCCGATACCGGTATGCACCTCGTCCACGCCACACAGCTCCAGCGCCTGTTTGACCCGCGCTGCGGTGTACACCTCTTCAAAACCCAGTTCCGGATGGGCGTGCAGGTCACGCCGCAAGGCCGTCAATTCCGGGTGAAACGCCGCAATGTGCGCAAACGCACGGCCGTGAACCGACATTGTCATGACTCTCTCCAGATCAACTGAACCCACACACCATCACCCCCTCTGACACCACCCAGGTTTGCCAGGGTATTCAGTCTAAACTCAAGGCACCATGGTTACGACGATGAACCCATCATGATCTTTGTCACAGGCGGCGCCGGCTACATTGGCACACACACCTGCGTGGAACTGCTCAACGCCGGACACGAAGTCACCGTGTTTGACAACCTCTGCAACAGCCAGCCCGAGGCACTGGCCCGCGTGGAGCGCATCACCGGTAAAACGCTGACCTTTATCCAGGGTGACATCCGCGATCTGGCCGCACTTACCGCCGCGCTGAAAACCAGCCAGGCCAGCGCGGTCATTCACTTTGCCGGGCTCAAGGCGGTGGGCGAATCGGTGACGCAACCGCTGAACTACTACGACAACAATGTGCTGGGCACCTTGCGCCTGCTGCAAGCCATGCAGGCCAACCAGCTCAGGACCCTGGTCTTCAGCTCATCCGCCACGGTGTACGGCGCCCCACAACAGCTGCCATTGACCGAAGGCCACCCACTGTCGGCCACCAATCCGTATGGACAAACCAAGTTGGTGATCGAACACATGCTGCAGGACCTCTATCGCAGCGATGCCTCCTGGCGCATTGGCATCCTGCGTTATTTCAACCCGGTGGGCGCCCACGCCAGCGGGCTGATCGGTGAAGATCCGCAGGGCGTACCCAACAACCTGCTGCCGTTTGTGGCGCAAGTGGCCGTGGGACGACGCGAGTTCCTGAACGTCTGGGGCAATGACTACGCCACCCCCGACGGAACCGGGGTGCGTGACTACATCCACGTGGTCGACCTGGCTCTAGGCCATCTGGCCGCCCTGCAACGGCTGCAAACCCAGGCCCAATGTTTTGCCGTGAACCTGGGCACCGGTACCGGCTACAGCGTGCTGGACATGGTGCATGCCTTTGAACAAACCAGCGGTCGACCAGTGCCCTACCGTCTGTCCCCGCGCCGCCCGGGTGATGTGGCCGCCTGTTACGCCGACCCAACCCTGGCCCGCGAACTGCTGGGCTGGCAGGCGAAACGGGATCTGGCCACCATGTGCCGCGATACCTGGCGCTGGCAAGAAGCGAATCCGGGTGGGTATAGTACGCCGTACAGCATCCAAGACAGATTGCACGGGAGTGGAGAAATGACAACAAAGAAAGCACATGGCCATGGCTAAAGGCATGATTCTGGCGGCCGGGCAAGGCACACGGGTTCGCCCCCTGACCAAGTACCTGCCCAAACCGATGATCCCGATCTTGGGCAAGCCGGTGATGGAATACCTGGTGGAGCACCTGGCCCAATACGGCATCACCGAAATCATGGTGAATGTGGCCCACAACCACCACAAGATCGAGCAATATTTTGGTGATGGCCACCGCTGGGGCGTGGAAATCGGCTACGCCTACGAAGGCGCCATGGAGCACGGCGAGGTGCTGCCCAAGCCACTGGGTTCGGCTGGCGGCATGCGCCGCATCCAGGACTTCAGCGGTTTTTTTGACGACACCACCCTGGTGCTGTGTGGCGACGCGCTGATTGACCTGGATATCGGTGCTGCCCTCTATGAGCACAAGAGCAAGGGAGCCATGGCCAGCGTGGTGGCACTGGATGTGCCGCTGGCCGAAGTCCAGAACTACGGCATTGTGGTGGCTGACGGCTCCGGCCACATCCAATCGTTCCAGGAAAAGCCCACGCCGGCTGACGCCAAGTCCACCCTGGCCAGCACTGGCATCTACATTTTTGAGCCCGAGGTACTTGATCTGGTGCCCCCCGAAAGCGTCTACGACATCGGCTCACAACTGTTCCCACAACTGGTGGCGAAAAAACTACCGTTTTACGCGCAGAAACGTTTCTTCAACTGGATTGACATCGGGCGGGTCAGCGACTACTGGGCGATCCTGCAGCGGGTGCTGCGCGGTGAGGTGGCGCAGATGAACATGCCGGGGCGTGAGGTCAAGCCAGGCATCTGGGTCGGACTCAATACCGCCATCCCCTGGGACCAGGTCAGCATTGAAGGCCCGGTATATATCGGCTCCAGCGTCAGGATCGAGCCAGGTGCCACCATCGTCGGCCCGAGCTGGATTGGCCACGGCAGCCACATCCGAGCAGGCGCCAAGGTGGTGCGCAGCATCCTGTTTGAATACACCCGGATTGCCGCAGACATGCAATTCAACGAAATGATTGTGTCGCCGACCTACTGCGTGGATCGCTCCGGCCAGACGCTTTACCGGGGTGACGAAACAGCCCAGCTGCGCTGGGGTGATGCCCGCGCCTGATTTAACTGATCTCCCCATTTGCCCCACACAACATGAATCCCCCTGTTTTACTCCAGCCGGTGGTGCTGTCTGGCGGCTCCGGCACCCGCCTGTGGCCGCTGTCCCGCGAAAAATACCCCAAACAACTGCTGCACCTGATCGGTCAGGACTCCCTGCTGCAGGCCACCATACGCCGCCTGGATGGCGTGCAGGGTGTCACACTGGCGGAGCCGATGGTCGTATGCAATGAAGAGTACCGCTTTGTCATTGCCGAGCAATTGCGCCTGCTTGGCCACAATGGCACCATCGTGCTTGAACCCTTTGGCAAAAATACCGCGCCCGCCCTCACCATTGCCGCACTGACTGCAGCGCAGAACAACGCCGACCCGGTGCTGCTGGGGATGCCCGCCGACCACGTCATCACTGATGTGACGGCCTTCCAGCAAGCGGTCAGCCAGGGCGCGATGCTGGCGGCAACCGGCGCCGTGGTGACCTTTGGGATTACCCCGGACGCACCGGAAACCGGTTACGGCTACATTCAGGCCGGCCCCCTGTTTGACACCAGCGCCGGGGCCAGCAGCGCCCAGCTGATTGCCCGGTTTGTTGAAAAGCCTGATCAAGCCACCGCCCAGACCTATCTGGACGCCGGTAACTACTCATGGAACAGCGGCTTGTTCATGATGCGGGCCTCGGTCTGGCTGACAGCCATGGCGCAATGCCGCCCAGACATCCTGGCCGCTTGCCAGGCCGCCTGGGACGGGCGCCGGGTGGATGGCGAGTTTGTCCGCATTGACAAGGATGCCTTTGCCCGGTGCCCGAGCGATTCGATTGACTACGCGGTCATGGAGCGCATCGCTACCGCTGCGGCACCAGCGTCGGCCCTGCCGCCGGGGGTGGTGCTGCCGCTGAGCGCCGGCTGGTCGGATGTGGGCGCCTGGGACGCCCTCTGGCAAGTCCTGCCCAAGGATGAGTATGGCAATGTCGCGCAGGGTGACGTGATGCTGCAAGACTGCGCCAACACCCTGGCATTGTCGAATAGCCGGCTGGTAGCCTGCGTCGGCGTCAGCGACTTGGTGGTGGTGGAAACTGCTGACGCCATTCTGGTGTCGCATAAGGACAAGACCCAGGAAGTGAAAAAGATTGTGGACCGCCTGCGTACCAACCAGCGGCCCGAAGGCAACATCCACCGCAAAGTGTTCCGCCCCTGGGGCTGGTACGACGGTGTGGATGCCGGTGAGCGTTTTCAGGTCAAACGCATCGTGGTTAAACCCGGCGGCACCCTGTCACTGCAGATGCACCACCATCGCGCCGAACACTGGATTGTGGTTAGCGGTACGGCCAAGGTCACCAAGGGTGACGAGAACTTCTTGCTGTCCGAGAACCAGTCCACCTTTATCCCGCTGGGCACCACCCACCGCTTGGAAAACCCGGGCCGGGTCGAGCTGGAAATGATCGAAGTGCAGTCCGGCTCGTACCTGGGCGAGGACGACATTGTGCGCTTTGAGGACGTGTACGGGCGCTAACGTAGAAACCTGTCTTCGATAGTGAATCGCCCAGGGAATGAACTGACCCCCTGAAGTTGGACGGTTGCCATCCCGCCAACTCAAAGAAAAACGCCCAATCGTTGATTGGGCGTTTTAGGCATAAGAGCCTGACGATGACCTACTTTCACACGGGAATCCGCACTATCATTGGCGCAGAGGCGTTTCACTG
>NZ_JAQTWM010000124.1 GCF_028689305.1 Rhodoferax sp.
AGGATCTGGCAGGTTTGCAGCAGGTGACGCGCCTTGGCGTGGTACAGGCCAATGGTCTTGATGTGACGCTCCAGGCCATCCAGGCCCAGCGCCATCATTTTTTGCGGAGTATTGGCCACCAGGAACAAGCCGCGGGTGGCTTTGTTGACGCTGACGTCAGTGGCCTGTGCTGACAACAACACAGCAGTCAGCAACTCAAACACGCTGGCAAATTCAAGTTCGGTCTGTGGCTGCGGGTTGCTGGCCGCCAGGGTGGCAAAAAAGGCTTGGATGTTCGCAGGGGTCATAGGTTTGGAGTCCGGGAGGATGCGCCTTGACCATGGTAACCTTGATGTTCGCTTTTCTGTGTGCTGCGACGGTATCAGTCCGGCCCGCAGGGGTTTTTTTGATTCTCAACATTCAGCAACATCCGTCATGCAATTTGCGCAGCGCCTTCAAAACGTGGAGACCTCGGCCATCCGCGAACTCTTCAAACTGTTGGGCAAACCCGGCATCATCAGCTTTGCCGGTGGTTTTCCAGACCCAGCGCTGTTTGATGCCCAGGGCATTGCCGAGGCCAGCCAGGCGGTGCTGGCCAACAACCCCGGTCCGGTGCTGCAATATGGTGCCACCGAAGGCTACCAGCCGCTGCGCGAAGGTCTTGCCAAGTTCATGGCGGGCAAGGGCAGCACGGTGACGCCGGATGGCCTGATCGTCACCACCGGCAGCCAGCAGGCGTTGGACCTGATTGGCAAGACCATGATTTCGCCCGGTGACAAGGTGATTGTGGAAGCGCCGACTTTTCTGGCCACCATCCAGTGTTTTCGGCTCTATGGGGCGCAGGTCATTGGCGCGCCGATTGACGCCCATGGTGTGGACGTGGACAAGCTCGAAGCGCTGATGGCGGAACACAAACCCCGGCTGGTTTACCTGATTCCCAACTTTGGCAATCCCAGTGGCGCCACGCTCAGTCTGGAGCGGCGCAAACGCATTCTGGAACTGGCCGTGCGGACCGGTACGCTGGTGGTTGAAGACGATCCCTATGGCGAACTGTATTTTGACCAGGCGCCTCCGCCGAGCCTGCTGGCACTCAGCGATAACGTGCCGGGCAGCCGCGATTGGCTGGCGCACTGCGGCAGTTTCAGCAAGATCCTGAGTCCGGGGCTGCGCGTGGGCTGGCTGATTGCGCCTGCAGCTTTGCTGGCCAAGGCGGTCATGTGCAAACAGTTCAGCGATGCCCACACCAGCAACCTGACACAAGCGATTTGCGCCCATTACCTGACGTTGAACCGCCTCAATGACACGCTGGCGGTGGTGCGCAAGACCTATGCCGAGCGTGCCCGCGTCATGGCGCAGCGCCTGCAAAGTGATCTGGGGACTGCGATTGACTTCAACGCACCACAGGGTGGCATGTTCTTCTGGGCGCGTCTGACCGGCGCCAACGGCCAGATGGCCAATGCCAATGACTTTGCCAAATGCGCCATTGACCAGGGGGTGGCCTTTGTACCGGGCGCCCCGTTTTTTGCCCATGACCCTGATCTGGCCACACTGCGCCTGAGTTTTGCTACGGCTGACGTGGCCAGGATCACCGAAGGTATTGGTCGGCTGAAACTTGCTATGAATCGCTGATGAACGCTGGTTAGCCACCCCGGTCAGACGGTGGCGGCACTGTCCTGAGGTTCTTCATGGCCGGAGCAGGCCGGGCTGTGGCAGCCCTGGATTTCTGTCGCCGGCAGCGCCTGCGGCAGATTGACTTGGCCGGTGTGTTCGTCGTAACCCACACTGCGCAAATGCAGCGCCAGTGCGGCATCCATGGCCTGGGCGTGCTGGGGAAACCAGATGCCCAGTTCGTCGGCCATCTGGCGAATCACGGCCAGTTCACCGGCTTCGCCTCGTTTTTCACCTTCGCGCATCACCTGCAGCACCACCTGATGCTGGGTGGTGTGGCAGTTGGTGCTGGCAAAGCCGGTGTCTTTCATCCAGCGGTCTTCGCGCCCGAAGTGCTCATCGGTGTGTGCGACCAGTTCGCGCCAAAGCGGCAGCAGTCCGGCATCGCTGGCAGCCACCACCCTGGCCAGCAGTTCCACAAATTCGTGATGGGTGTCGTCCATCGTGGGCAAACCAAGCACCAGGGTGTCAGACCATTCCAATACGGGCATACCGATTCCTTTCAGTCAAATGAAGGCGGGAGCATATACAAGTCCACCATTAGCGAGATTGATCAACATCATGTTTTTTTCATACATTGGTGACACGAACGGCAGACATCAAAAACATTGATCTGCATCAAAACCGGATTATTCTCAAGTAGCAGTATCCACCCTGTCAGAAAAACGGCACCCGCGGCACAGGTTCGCGCGGGCCGCACGCTTGGAGGAGTCATTCATGTTTCAGGTGCGTATTCACGGCCGTGGCGGCCAAGGCGTTGTCACGGGGGCCGAGATGATGTCGATCGCGGCGTTTCTTGGCGGGCGCCACGCGCAGGCCTTTCCCAGCTTTGGCTCCGAGCGCACCGGTGCGCCGGTGGTGGCTTTCTGCCGCATGGATGACAAGGAAATCCGCCTGCGTGAACCCATCATGCAACCCGACGCCATCATCATCCAGGACCCGACCCTGCTGCATCAGGTGGATGTGTTTGGTGGTCTGAAAAAAGATGGCTACATCTTGGTCAACACCACACGCAGCTTTGACGAGATGGGCTTGGGCGAATTTGTCAAAGGCTTTCGGTCAGAGCGGCTGCTGACCGTGCCGGCGACCGAGCTGGCCATGAAACATGTCGGGCGCCCGGTGCCCAATGTGCCTTTGTTGGGGGCGTTTGCGGCGCTTGGCGGCCTGATTTCACTGGAAGCCGTGCAGCAGGCGATTGCGCAAAAATTCTCAGGTGCAGTGGCCAAGGCCAATCAGGCCGCAGCCAAGGAAGCTTATGACATCGTGATGCAACAGGAAAAAGAGGCCCAGGAGACTCATCATGCTTGAACAATGTGAAGGCTCGCATGCCGTGGCGCAGGCGGTGGCGCTCAGCCGCCCGGAGGTGATTTGCGCCTACCCGATTTCTCCCCAGACCCACATCGTGGAGGGGTTGGGTGAATTGGTGAAATCGGGCGCGCTGACCCCCTGTGAGTTCATCAATGTGGAGTCGGAGTTTGCAGCGCTGAGTGTGGCCATTGGTGCCTCTGCCGCTGGTGCGCGGGCCTATACCGCCACTGCCAGCCAGGGCCTGCTGTTCATGGCGGAAGCGGTTTACAACGCGTCCGGCTTGGGGCTGCCGATTGTCATGACCGTGGCCAACCGGGCCATTGGTGCCCCCATCAACATCTGGAACGATCACACTGACAGCATGTCGATGCGAGATGCCGGTTGGCTGCAATTGTTTGCCGAGACCAATCAGGAAGCGCTGGATTTGCATATTCAGGCGTTCAAGATCGCCGAGGAGTTGTCGCTGCCGGTGATGGTGTGTATGGATGGATTTATCCTGACCCATGCGTATGAGCAGGTGGACATGCCGGATCAGGCCCAGGTGGACCGGTTTTTGCCACCTTATGAGCCGCGCCAGGTGCTGGACCCCAATGACCCGGTGACGATTGGCGCCATGGTGGGGCCGGAAGCTTTTACCGAAGTGCGTTATCTGGCTCATGCCAAGCAGATGCAGGCACTCGACCTGATTCCGCAGATTGCTCAGGAGTTCAAGCAGCAGTTTGGTCGTGATTCAGGCGGGTTGATCAAGACCTACCAGACCGAAGATGCCGAAACCATTGTGATTGCCTTGGGTTCCGTGCTGGGCACGATCAAGGACACGGTGGATGATTTGCGCGCTGAAGGCATCAAGGTCGGCGTGCTTGGCATCACCTCGTATCGGCCCTTCCCGATCTCGGCCATTCGTGATGCCACTGCCAAGGCCAAGCGTATTGTGGTGATTGAAAAGTGCTTTGCCGTGGGCATTGGCGGCATTGTGTCACGCGATGTGCGCAGTGCTGTGCGCAATCGGCCACAGCCGGTGCTGACCGTGGTGGCCGGTCTGGGCGGACGGGCCATCACCAAGACGTCGGTGCACAAACTGCTGCTCGACGCCATTGCCGACAAGCTGGAGTTACTGACTTTCCTGGATCTGGACTGGACGGTGGTGAACCGGGTGCTGGAGCGCGAGAAAACCAAGCGCCGGTCTGGTCCGGTGGCCGAGGGCATCCTGCGTGACATCGGTACGGTGTCTTCCCGTGTTTCCTGAGCATCCATCGAGGCACTACCATGGAACAGTCTTTAGTCAAGTTTTACCAAACCGGTACGTTTACCGTGGGCAACCGCCTGCTGGCACCGGAGCAACGCAGCGTGCAGGCCGATGCCCAACGCAGCAATTCACTGAATTCAGGGCACCGTGCCTGCCAGGGGTGTGGTGAGGCATTGGGCGCGCGGTATGCGATTGATGCCGCGATGGCGGCCACCAACGGGCAGCTGATTGCGGCCAATGCCACAGGGTGCCTGGAGGTGTTTTCCACCCCTTACCCGGAAACCTCTTGGCAGATGCCCTGGGTGCACTCGCTGTTTGGCAATGCCGCCGCCGTGGCCACCGGCATTGCTGCGGCCATGAAAGCCAAGGGGCGCAGCGATGTGCGTGTGGTGGCGCAGGGCGGTGACGGTGGCACTACCGACATCGGTTTTGGCTGCCTCTCGGGCATGTTCGAGCGTAATGACGACGTGTTGTACATCTGCTACGACAACGAAGCCTACATGAATACCGGTGTACAGCGCTCCAGCGCCACACCACCAGCCGCACGCACCGCAACCACGATGTCGGTCGGCCCTCATCCTGGCAACGAATTTGGCCAAGGCAAAAGTGTGCCGCTGATTGCCATGGCCCATGAAATTCCCTACGTTGCCACGGCCACGGTGGCTGACTTGCGCGACCTCGAATACAAGGTCAAGAAAGCCATGTCGATTCACGGTGCGCGCTACATCCACGTTTTTGTTCCTTGCCCACTGGGTTGGGGGGCAGCTTCGCATGACACCATCAAACTTTCGCGGCTGGCGGTGGAAAGCGGCGTGTTTCCAGTGTTCGAGGCTGAACGCGGCGAAGTCACCGGGGTGCTGAAAATCCGCCACCAGGTGCCGGTGGAGGACTACCTCAAACCCCAAAAACGTTTTGCCCATCTGTTTGGCAAGAGCCCGGATGTGGCCACCATCGCACGCCTGCAGGCGCGGGCGGATCGCAATATCCGCCGTTTTGGATTGTTGGGGGAATGACCATGCAAAAACCATTTGCCATCACACTGGATGTCGGCAGCTCGCTGGCCAATCACACGGGTTCATGGCGCACGACGCGCCCGGTCTACCTGAGTCGTATTCCACCCTGCAACCACCAATGTCCGGCGGGTGAAGACATTCAGGCCTGGCTATTCCACGCGGAATCGGGGGACTATGAAGCGGCTTGGCGCAGCCTGGTGGAACACAACCCGTTTCCCGCCATCATGGGCCGCGTGTGTTATCACACCTGCGAAGGGGCCTGCAACCGCGGGCAACTGGATGCACCAGTAGGTATCAATTCTGTCGAGCATTTTCTGGGGGATCAGGCCATTGCCCAAGGCTGGCAATTTGCGCCACCTGCTGCCGCCACCGGTAAGAAAGTGTTGGTGGTGGGGGCCGGGCCATCGGGACTGTCCGCTGCTTACCATTTGGCCCGCATGGGCCACGCCGTGACGGTGTTTGAAGCCGGGCCGTTGCCGGGCGGCATGATGCGTTTTGGCATCCCGCAGTACCGCCTGCCGCGTCAGGTGCTGGATGCCGAGGTGCAGCGTGTTGTCGATCTGGGGGTGCAAATCCACTACAACACCAAGGTCAGCAATGTGCTGGAGGCCAAGCAGCAGGGTGGTTTTGATGCAGTGTTTCTGGCCGTCGGGGCCCACATTGCCAAACGGGCCTATATCCCGGCAGGTGATTCGGCCAAGGTGCTGGATGCCGTGTCGGTACTGCGCTCGATGGAGGGTGAAGACAAACCGCTGTTGGGGCGTCGTGTTGTGGTGTACGGTGGGGGCAATACAGCCATTGACGTCGCACGCACGGCCAAGCGGCTTGGGGCGACCGAGTCCATCATCGTCTACCGGCGTAGTCGCGAAAAAATGCCTGCACACCATTTTGAGGTGGAGGAAGCCTTGCAGGAGGGGGTGTTGATCAAGTGGCTGTCCACCATCAAGCAGGCCGGTGAGTCGTCGATCATGGTGGAAAAAATGGCATTGGATGAGAATGGTTTTCCCCAGCCCACGGGTGAGTTTGAGGCGCTGGAGGCCGACTCGGTGGTGTTGGCGCTTGGCCAGGACGTGGATTTGTCGCTGATTGACGGTGTCCCCGGTCTGGTGGTGCAGGACGGGGTGGTGCAGGTTGACGCACAGATGATGACCGGTCACGCCGGGATTTTTGCCGGCGGCGACATGGTGCCGGCTGAACGCAATGCCACGGTGGCTATTGGCCACGGCAAAAAGGCCGCACGCAGCATCAATGCCTGGTTGCGTGGTGAGGTGTATGTGGCACCGCCAAAAAACGAGGTGGCCGGGTTTGAAAAACTCAACACTTGGTATTACAGCGATGCGCCCAAGACCGTGCGGCCCACGCTGGACATCATTCGCCGTCAGTCCACTTTTGAGGAGGTGCAGGGCGGGCTTGACGAGAGCAATGCCCTGTTTGAGGCCAGGCGCTGTCTGTCCTGTGGCAATTGTTTTGAGTGTGACAACTGTTATGGCGTCTGTCCCGACAACGCGGTGATCAAAAAGGGCCCCGGCAAAGGCTTCGAGTTCAAGTACGACTACTGCAAGGGCTGTGGCATTTGTGTGTCAGAGTGCCCGTGCGGGGCGATCAAGATGGTGCCGGAAGAAATCTGATTTAGACGGGGGCGGCAGGCGTTAAAGTTGGGGTATGAGCCATTTTTTTTCTCCGGCGCCAGCGGTGGAACCTGCTGTATGCGCCCAGACCCTGCAACGCCAGGGTTACGCAGTTTTGGGTGCTCAGGGTGTGTGCGCCCTGAGTGACTGCCCCGTTCAGGCGCTCGATGCGCTTCGTGACACCTGGGCTGATTTGCCGCCGGACAACTATCTCAAGGATGGTGGGCATTACCGGCGGCGTCGGCACGCGTGTTTTGTGGTGAGTGACGGCGCCGTGCGGCAGGTGCCACATCGGGCCCATTGGCAGCCGCTGGAATACAACGCCCTGCATGGTGGCATGCAACGGCTGTTTGAGCCGATCCTGCCGACGGTGGTTGGCAGACCGGTGTGGAACCAGTTGCTGCTCTGGTTGGGGAAGGTGTGTTCTGGATTGAAAGGGGAGCAGCCCTGGTTTGTGGAGGTGCACCAGTTCCGCATTGACACCACCGACGGTATCGGACGGCCCACACCAGAAGGCGCTCATCGTGACGGGATGGACATGGTTGCCGTGTTCATGGTGAATCGCCAGAACATCAAGGGGGGTGAGACGCGGGTGTTTGAGGCAGATGGTCCCAATGGCCAGCGTTTCACTTTGACGGAGCCTTGGTCCGTGCTGCTGCTGGACGATACCCGTGTGATCCATGAAACCACGCCAATCCAGCCGTTGACAACGCCCGGGTTGTCGCCGCAAGATTGTTTCCGCGACACCCTGGTCGTGACACTGCGCGCCCACAATTTCCAGGGTGATGAAGCATAAAAAATGTGAATTCACCACGCACGGCCCGGCGGCTGATTCACAATAGTCCCACCCATATTTTTCCGAGGAGTATTTCATGTACAAACATATTCTGGTTCCCGTGGATGGATCAAACACGTCACAAGTGGCCGTGGGCAAGGCGACGGAGCTTGCCAAGGCCTTCGGCAGTTCGGTAACGGTGATTTATGTCATTGATCCCTATCCCTTCACGGGTGTTGGGACCGACTTTGCTTACGGGCAGGCCGAGTATCTGAGCGCCGCCACAGCCGAAGCCAATGCCGCGGTCAAGGCTGCCAAAGAAAGTTTTGCGTCGGCGGGTGTGGCGGTGGATACCTCGGTGATTGAATCGCATACCGCCTGGCGTGGCATTGT
>NZ_JAQTWM010000125.1 GCF_028689305.1 Rhodoferax sp.
GAACTTGGCCCTTCGGTGGAAGCATTCACCGAAGGGCTGGTCACTCGCATGTTGTGGTTTGGTCATCCGGTATTGCGCCCGGCATCCTTGGTTTGACACATGGCAGCATCAACACGCTGCAAAATGGCATCGGGCTCGCCTTCACCATGAATGAACCGTGTCACACCTATGCCGGCAGTGCAATGGTGAACCACCAAACGGCCAGTGCGCATTCAGAGACATGAAAAACAAGGCCACCCCAAGAATTTCTCCCGGGGCGGCTTTGGGGTTCCCATCCAATGTGACTACGGCAGCTTGACGGCTTGAATATCCACCTTTTTCTTGGCCCCCAGGCCCAGCGTCTTCACAAACGACACATGGTGGCCGCGGGTGGTGATGTTGTCATCGTGGATGGCAAAGCCCACGTTGTACACGCCGCCCGCTTTCAGGGTTTTGTCATCCGCATTGCTCAGACCCAAGGGACGCACCAGTACCACCGTCCATTTGCCGTCGTTCCATGAGGCAATGGCGTTATTGTCCGCGGCGGAGCCACTGGCATCCTGCCGGCTGATGAGGTAATCGGGAATCAGGTCACCCTCTTTCCAGCCGGCGTTGGGGTCAAACGGCACAACGTTTTGCTCACGCACCAGGAAAAGGTTGCCCCGGCGGGCCTGACTATCAGCGGTGATGGACTTGAAGCCCATTTTCTTTTCGTCCCACATGTACTTGGGCGCATGAGTCTTGGCATCGGCATTGCCACTGAACATGTCTTTGCCTGCATCACTCAGGCGGAACTCCAGCACATAACCGTCATCGGCCATGCCCACCGCGTAACTGCGGTGGGCGCGCCACTGCATCAATTCCACAAATTTGCCATCGGCTTTGAGTTTGGCAATCTCTTCCACACTCCTGCCGGTCTTCCAGTCCTTGGGATCAGTACGGGTGTCCGGCAGGTACTTGCGCACGTCAGCCTTTTTGATGGCCGTCAGCAATGCATTGGCGGCCACTTCTTCCTTGGTGAATTGTTTGGGCATGTCGCGCTGGCCATCGTGGCAGGTCAGCCAGCAGCCTTGCTGGGCAAAACCGGGAACCTTGCCATCGTCAATGATGATGGACATGCGGTCTTCATAGATACCGGGCTGTTTGTTGTCCTGTACGACTTTGTCGAGCTTTGGAAACCCCCAAACCTTCCACTCCTTGCCATCAAAACGCAGGTACTGGTGCTCGGTGCCTGGGTAGGGGTTGTCGGTTTTCCATTGGTAACGCAGGTACATGTTCTTGGCATCAAAAGCGGCTTGAACGCTTAGCGCCTTGTAGCCGCTCTTGCCTTTCACAGGTGTGGGTTCCAGGCGACCACCTTTGACGATCTTGTTGCCGAGGTCTTGTTCTGCGGTGGCATCGTCGTGGCATGACACGCAGGAGTCGCCACGAATCACGTCCGCGTCTGCGCCCTTGTGCTCAGGACTGCGCAACCATTCATAGGAGGACTGACCGGGGTAAAAAAGCCCTATGGAGACCGGTTTGATCTTGCTCCAGTCAATGGTAGCCGGGTCAGCCGCACTGGCGCTGCCAAAGCCAAAAGCAATGGCTGCCAAAACAAGTGCGTTTCTTTTCATCATGATTTTTCCTCTTTAAAAAATCATGACTATGCATAGCTTGTGCCAGTGTCCGATCATTCCTTTGACAGGATTCGCCCAGCGCTTCTGAGCATGGCGTGGCCACGAGGTGGCATGGTTAGCCTTGAAAACAAACAAGGGTGTCACAGGCAGACGACAACATCCCAAACATGTCACAAAAAAGTGACAGTCGTCACGGTTCAGTGACGATGCCCCAGCGCTTCATGCGCACATACAAATTCTGGCGAGGAATGCCGCTGATGCGTGCCACTTCCGAGATGTTGCCGTTAGCGGTTTGCAGCAAACGGTGCAGGTAGTCACGTTCAAATTCAGTCCGCGCTTGCTGGTAGGCCAATGGAGTGGCCGGGCCTGGCGGCACCTCCGTCGGCGTGGCAAGCTGCAGGTCACAAGTCGGACTCAAGTGGGTCGCGTCAATCGCCCCATCACTCTGCAGTGCCACCACCCGCTCAATGCAATGTTGCAACTCGCGCACATTACCGGGCCATTGACAGGCCTCCAGGGCACGCACTGCCGCTGGCGTAAAGGGACCGCATTGCTTGCCAAACCGGGCGTTGTAATGGTCCAGGAAATGCACCGCCAGGCGAAGGATGTCGCCATCACGCTCGCGCAAGGGAGGCAAGCGCAGCGCCACCACGTTGATGCGGTAAAACAGGTCTTCGCGAAAGCGCCCGGCCTTGACTTCACCAGACAGGGAGCGGTTGGTGGCACAAATCAGACGGAAGTCGGTGGTGCGCGGCTGGGTGCTGCCAATGCGGCAAAAGCTGTGATCCTGCAACACCCGCAGCAGGCTGCTTTGCAGCTTGGGGCTCATATCGGCAATTTCATCCAGGAACAGATTGCCGCCATTGGCTTTTTCAAAAAAACCAGGCGTGGTCTGGCTGGCGCCGGTAAACGCACCTTTTTCATAACCAAACAACAGACTCTCCAGCAGAGATTCCGGCAAGCCGCCGCAATTCACTTCCAGATAAGGTCTGCTGGCGCGTCGGCTCAGGGCATGGGTCATCTTGGCAATCACGTCTTTGCCGGTACCGCTTTCACCTTCGAGCAGCACCGTGGTGTCGAGCCCGGCCACCTGGCGAATCTGGCCCAGCAAACGTGCCATGGCTGGTGACTGGCCCACCACCTCCGGCACATCCGACTGCGCCACCAATTGGTGGCGCAAGGCGTCAATTTCGCGGTAAGCACGGTCCAGCTCAAGCGCCTTGCCAATCACCGCCTCCAGCGCCTCCAGGTCCTCAAACGGCTTGGTGAGATAGTCAAACAACCCCTCCCGCACGGCCGCCACCGCATCGCGCACATCGGCATGTCCGGTGATCAAAATTGCTGCCAGCTTGGGACGCTGCAAGCGAAACTCACGCAGCAGCTCAAGCCCCTTGTCTTTGGGCAAACGCTGATCCATCAGTACCAGATTGAAGTCAGTGGCAGCAAACGCCTCACGTGCAGCCTGGCCGTCCGCAGCCAAATGTACCTGGGCGCTCTTTCGCATGAGCTGCTCAATGAGCGTACGGGTGTAACGGTCATCATCAACGACCAAAATCTTAGGCAGCATGTGGGGCTTGATCCATGTTTGGTTTTCCCAGCGGCTGGGGCTCTTCAGGCAACCAGACCGCAAATTGCGTGCCACGGCCGAGTTCGCTGTCCACCCGCACATAACCGCCATGCAGCAGCACCACGTGTTGTACCACCGGCAACCCAAGGCCGGTGCCTTCATTGCGAGTGGTGAAAAACGGCACAAAGATACGCTCCAGCATGTCCGGCGTCATACCCGGCCCGTGGTCGGTCACCGACAACGACCAACCTGGCGCGCGGGTATCAGGGTTTGGTACACGCTCCAGCCGGATCACGATGGCACCCTCATCCACCGTGGCTTGCGCAGCGTTCTGCAGCAGGTTGAACAACGCATGGCGGATCAGGATCGGGTCCACGGTGAGGACCACCGGCTGCTCTGGCACACAAATCTCCACCGGCAAACGTCGTCCTTCGGTCTGGCGAAACAGCAACACCGTTTCCTCGATCACCAGACCCATGTCGGTGGCCCGGCTCTCAAAGCCCGACACTTTGGCAAACCTCAGCATGGATGCAATAAAGGCATGACAGTCGGCTCCCGCCTGCTGAATTTCCTTGAGCAGCTCGCGCATGCGCTGCGGATCGTCCACCTCACGCTCGGCCAGTTGGGCCAAGTTGACCACCCCCACCAGTGGGTTGTTCAACTGATGGGCAATCTGGCCAACCATCGTGCCCAGCGCCGAGAGCTTTTCAATTTGCAGCACCCGCTGATGTTCTGTGTCCAGACGCAGCAACTGGCGCTCCAGGTCGTGCTTGCGTTGGTAGTCGCGCTCCACCCGGTCCAGCGCCACATAAAAAAGCACCAGCACACCCGCTCCGACCAGCAGACTGAGCAGGGTCACGGTCAGCACGGATTTCAGAAACGTCTGTTGCAGCTCGGTAATGTCACGCATCACCACCATGTCGCCAATACGCTGCCCACTGGCGTCGCTCACCGGCAACATGGCCAGGTGCAGCGCCCGTTCGCCGTCATTGAACACCTCGGTGCTACCGCCCCGCAACCGGCTCAGCATGCCGTCATCCAGCGCAGCAGGCACTTGACTGGCCGTGTGCGCGACCAGCACCTGGCTGCCAAAACGCTCCCAACTGCCTTCCCGCTTGAGCAGTTTGAGTCCCTGCTTCCATTGCTCGGGCGGCATGAAACGTTTATCCACCATCACAAACACGTCCACTGACAAACTATCACGAATTTCGTCCACGAGATAGGCAATTTCTTCACCAATCTCAAGGTAACCCAGCGTGTTGCCGTTGGCCTGCCAAGGCATCACCAAGCGCAAGGTCAACGTGCCCAGCAACCCAAGCTCCAGGCCATGCGCTGCTCGACCCTGCTCACGCGCGCGAACCATGGTGCTGCGGGTGATCCGATCACCAAACTGGTCAGGGCTGTGCATGCGCACCACGTTAACCAACTCGGGAGTGTTGAAATACAGATGCGTGATGCGAAGATCCCTGCGCAAGGTGTCAAACAATGGCCCCACCTCACGGTGCAGCGCTGCCCGGTCCTGATGACGAAATGCCGCCTCGATGGCAGGGTTGGTCATCAGCGTATACAACACCGCCTGCATCAGGTCTGTGTCTTTGCTGAGCTTCTGGTCAACAAGTTTGGCCACGGCATTCACCCGCCCAGCCAGGGAACGGTCCCTGACGCGGACTTCGAGGGAATACACCGTGCTCACAAATGCGCCAAGAATGAACGCCAGCACAATGGCGAACGGCCAGATGAACGCCGCTTTGACGCGCCGTGGTTGGGTACTGAGATGGGTGTTCAAGTCTGAAAGTGTGCCTGCATCCCTGGCAACTGGCAAGCTACCACCGCACGATGGCGAAATGCGCTAAATTCGACACCTCTGCCATGGCCATGACAACTCCGCACCACCCCACCCCGGCGCTGGTCGACCAGCGCCAGGTCAGCATTGAGCTGGCTCGCCGCACCATGCTGCGAGACCATTCGCCGCTCCCGACGAATACCGTTGCGCCGTGGGTCGAGCGTTCCTGGACGCGTTGCCTCCAGCTCGGCCTGCAAACCAGCGAAGCGATCACCTTCAACCAGGTGCCCTTGGCGCACATGCGCCACACCCAGGAAGCCAACCAACAGCTCATCAAAAGCGCCAAACCGATCCTGGAAAGCCTGGCCCGCGCCATTGTCAACACACGCTACTTTGCCATCCTGACCAACGCGCAGGGTATCGTGATCGATGCCAGCGGGGCCATTGACCGCAGTGACTCACGCGCCGACCTGATCACCCGCATCGGTACCGACCTGTCGGAGCCCAGCATTGGCACCACGGCCATCGGTACCGCACTGAGTGAATTGCAACCGGTCTGGTTGCACCGTGGCGAGCACTTCTTTGAAGCCACTTCGGTCTACAGTTGCGCCGGGGCACCACTGTTCGGGCCCTACGGTGAATGTGTCGGCATGCTGGATGTGACCGGGGTCGATGTGCAGGAACGCCCGGAACTCAAACACCTGGTCAGGCAATCTGCCTGCAAAATCGAAAACGCGCTGATCATTACGCAACGGCACAGTTTGTTGCTGCGCCTGAACTGGCCAGGCAACGTGCTGGGCAGCGATGCAGATGGAATTTTGTGCCTGGATGCCGACGGCTGGATCAACGGCGCCAACCGGGCGGCGCGCCAGATGGTGCCGGGCCTGAATCGCCCTGACCTGGCGGCCGTGCATGTCAGCGAAGTGTTCGGCCTGCCGATTGAACAGCTGTTTGATGCCAGCAAACACCCTATCCGGATGATGGAGCTTGGGCTGTGGAGCGGTTTGCGGCTGCAAGCCCAGGTCGTGGCGCAAGCCGACGAAAACCAAACCATGCAGGCTGGCCCGCAGGCGCCCCCCGCCTTGGCGCTACGTGAAGTCGAAGCCGCCATGATCCGCAAGGCAATCGATGAGGCGCGTGGCAACGTCGGCCAAGCCGCCCGGGTGCTGGGCATCAGCCGTGCCACGCTGTACCGAAAACTGGGAAACCATACCCACCGACAAGACCTGTGACAACGTTGTCTACGTTCCTGTTCCCCAAGGCTAAAACCAGCGAGTCAGTCCTCTTCCCTGATATCACGGCCCCGGCTGCTGCGCCAGATGGCACGCACCAACCACAGGCCACCTAAAAAAGCGCTGGCAAAACCGATGAAACCAAACGCCGGCAGACCCAAAATCGTGGGGCCGCCCTTGACCGTCATGACAATCGACGAGCCGACGATGAGGGCGGCAATCACCAGCGCCATGGTCAGGCGATTGGCAGCCCGGTCAATCTGGTCACCCACCCGCTTGAGGTGGGTGAGTTCCAGCCCGACATGCAAGCGCCCCCGGCGGGCGGCACGCAGCAGGCGCGACACATCATTGGGCAGTTGCTCGGCCACAGCCAGCGTGCGGCGCAGGGTTTGCCAGGCCCGCGTGGCCATCACCTTGGGCTGATAGCGCGCGCGCAGGACCTGTCTGAGCATGGGCAGCGCTTCGGACGCCATGTGAAACGCCGGGTCAAGCCCGCGCCCCATGCCTTCGAGCGTGATGAAGGCCTTGATCAGCAGCGCCATGTCAGACGGCAGACCCAGACGGTGCTCACGCAGGATGGTGGTCACGTCGGCCAGCATCTGGCCCAGGTTGAGCTGCGCCAGCGGCACACCGTGGTATTGGTCGACAAAGGTCTCGATTTCGGTTTCCAGCAAGGCCAGGTTGACCCCATGATCGTCGCCAGCCCAGTCCAACAGCACATCGGCCACGGTCTGCGGGTGGCGTTCCACCAGCCCCAGCAGCAAGTTGAGCAACTCTTCGCGGCGCCGCTGCGACAGCCGCCCCACCATGCCAAAGTCAATGAAGGCGATGCGGTTGCCTTCCAGATAAAACACATTGCCCGGGTGCGGATCGGCATGGAACAGGCCGTCTTCCACAATCATCTTCAGCACCGCCTGGCTGCCACGCCGGGCCAGTAGGCTGCGGTCCAGTCCTGCCGCGTCCAGCCGCGCCAGTTCGTTACCCGGCACGCCTTCGACAAAATCCTGCACATTGACACGCTCGCGGGTGTAGGTCCAATGCACGCGTGGCACCACAATCCACGGCAGACCCACCAGGTTCGCGGCAATCCGTTCGGCATTGCGGCACTCGCTGGCCAGGTCCAGCTCGCGGCGCAGCGAACGGGTCAGCTCCCGCACCAGCTGCTGTGGCCGGTAGGGTCGCAGGTTGGGCAGCTCGGTCTCGGCCAGGACCGCCAAGCGGCCCAACAAACGCAAATCGGCCTCGATGGTGCCAGTGATGCCGGGGCGGCGGATTTTGACCACCACTTCGGTCCCGTCGTGCAACTGCGCACGATGCACCTGGGCGATGGAGGCTGCGGCCAGTGGTTCGGGGTCAAAGCGCGCAAACACCACCTCGGGTTCTCCCCCCAGGTCTTCGCACAACTGCGCCCGCAAGCTCTCCAGCGGCACCGCCGGCACTTGGCTGTGGAGTTTTTCGAACTCGGCAATCCAGTCGGGGCCAAACAGATCGGCCCGGCCAGCCAGGATCTGGCCCAGCTTGACAAACGTCGGCCCAAGCTCTTCCAGCGCCAGCCGCACCTGCACTGGCGGCTCCAGCCGCGCCAGATCGGCCGCATGCTCCCACTTCAGCGCATGACCGGCACGCTCCAGCCGGTCCGCCAGGCCCAGGCGACGCACACTGTCACCAAAACCATGGCGAATCAGCACCCCCAAAATGGTATTGAGGCGCCCCATGTCACGGGCCGC
>NZ_JAQTWM010000032.1 GCF_028689305.1 Rhodoferax sp.
GGTTCCTTGATGGCTTCCCCCAGCAGGTTGATGTAGTCCACAATCCGCTTGTGCTGGGCATCGATGACGCCGATGCCCGTGTCGAGATCGGTCGTCCAAAGAATGGTGGTGTCGGTTCCCATCGGGGGGTCTTTCAGAAGTCATCGCGGCGACATTGGTCGTTCAGGTGCGTGGTTGGCACAGTTCACGCCTGACAACTTGATAGGCCGCTTCAACCAAAACCTGTCAGACGGAAGGTGCGATTAAATCCCGCCAATATTTAGAAATTCTTAAGGGTGCAACGCCCCTGACCCACATCAAGGTTTTGGTCGAGCCTTGTTGTTTTTCCACCAACTTGGGCGGTAGCACCTCGCCCCACCGGAGACGATGGCCAACCCGCCAGAGCAGCAGCAGGCTTCAAGCCTGGCCCCGCCGGTTCCCGCCCCTCAGGGGCGTTCAAGGCTTATGGCAGAAACTTGCGCCAGTTGCCGATGTTGTAAACCCGTTGGTAACCATGCTTCTTGAGCATCATCCTGGCCATGCCACTGCGTGATCCGCTGGCGCAACACAGCACCACCGGGGCGGACTTGGGAATCTCCGCCAGTCTCTGGCCCAATTCTGGCAACGGAATATTGATGGTGCCGGGGGCGTTGCCACTGGCGAACTCGGCGGCGGACCTGACATCCACACAGACAGCGCCGTCCTTTTTGAGTTCCGGCAGCAGGGCCAGCACCCGTCTGGCGTTCCACCATTTGTAGCCAAACCAAAGGCCCAGTGCCAGCACCGGCCAGTACTGCTTCAAAAAAACCTGCAAATCCATAACGCTCCTTGTCCAACGGTGTGAATAAAAGGGCCAAGGATAAACGAATACTTATAGATGGAAGTCAACCATCCAACACCTCATGGCGTGCCAACGCCTGCCGCACCGGCGGCGGCCCCGCCCCGCCCCAGGCGCTTTCGTACCCAGTTGCCAAAGTCATCCACCAGTGTGAACACCGCCGGGATCACCAAGAGACTCAGCACGGTGGAGGTCATCAGGCCGCCGATCACGGCCACGGCCATGGGGCTGCGGAAGCTGGCGTCGGCCGCGCCCCAGCCGACGGCAATCGGCAGCATGCCGGCGCCCATGGCCAGGGTGGTCATGACAATCGGGCGGGCACGTTTGTGGCAGGCGTCCAGCAGCGCCTCAACCCGGCTCAGGCCATGGTCACGGCGCGCCACGATGGCGTATTCCACCAGCAGGATCGAGTTCTTGGTGGCAATGCCCATCAGCATGATCAGGCCAATCAGCGAAGGCATGGAAAAACTCTTGCCCGCCAGCAGCAGCCCGACAAACGCACCGCCCAGCGAGAGCGGCAGCGCGGTCAGGATGGTGAACGGGTGCAGGAAGTTCTTGAACAGCAGCACCAGCACGATGTAGATGCACATGATGCCGGTCAACATAGCCAGGCCGAAGCTGGCAAACAGTTCACCCATCACTTCCGCGTCCCCCAGCGCCAGTTGTTTCACACCGGCGGGCAGGGCATGGATCGACGGCAGTTTGTCGACCGCCTCCGTCACGTCGCCCAGCGGCGCACCGGAGAGTTCGATCTCAAAGGTGATGTTGCGCGAGCGGTTCAGGCGGTCAATCACCGCCGGGCCACCCGTCATCTCCAGCGCCGCCACCTGACTGAGCATGACCGGCCCCTTGCTCCCCGGCACACTCAGGCGGCCCAGCACGTCCAGGTCTTGCCGGGCGGCATCGGCCAGCTTGACCACAATCGGCACCTGACGCTGGCTGAGGTTGAGCTTGGCCAGACCGGCATCGTAGTCACCCACGGTGGCGATACGCAGGGTTTCGCCAATGGCACTGCTGGTCACGCCCAGGTCGGCAGCACGGGCAAAGTCCGGGCGCACCGCCACTTCGGAGCGGATCAGGCTGGCGCTGGAGGCAATCTGGCCCAGACCGGGGATGGTGCGCAGGTCTTTTTCGACCGCCGCGGCGGCACTGGCCAGCGCCTGCGGGTCTTCACCCGTCAGCACCAGCACGAATTTTTCACCGCTGCCACCCAGGCCCACCTTGCTGCGCACGCCGGGCAGCTCGGCCATGGCGGCGCGGATGTCGTTCTCGATGCCCTGTTTGCGCGGACGTTTGCCGCGCTCGGTCAGCAGTACCGTGAGGGTGGCCTTGCGCACTTCAGCCGCGCCTTGTGGCGCAAACGGGTCAGAGCCCGCCGCCCCGCCGCCGATGGTGGTGTAGACACTTTGCACATGCGCCACCTTGGTCAGCAGCAGCTGGCGGGCGGCCTCCGCCGCCACGCGGGTCTGTGCCAGCGTGGCGCCCGGCGGCAGCTCCAGGTTGACCTGGGTCTGCGAGTTGTCGTCCGGCGGAATGAAGCCCTTGGGCAACATCGGAATCAGCATCAGCGAACCGACAAAAAACACCAGCGCCGCGCCCATGGTGATCCAGCGGTGCTTCAGCGCCCAGGCGCTCCAGCGCAGGTAACGCGCCATCCACCACGGCTCTTTGTGCGCGCGTGGGCTGCGCTGCATGATGTAGGCCGCCATCATCGGCGTGAGCATGCGCGCCACCACCAGCGAAGCGAACACCGCCAGCGCCGCCGTCCAGCCAAACTGCTTGAAAAACTTGCCGGCGATCCCGCTCATGAACGCCGTGGGCAAAAACACCGAGACCAGCGTGAAGGTGGTGGCGATCACCGCCAGGCCGATTTCATCGGCGGCTTCCATGGCGGCCATGTAAGGGGTCTTGCCCATGGCCAGGTGGCGCTCAATGTTTTCCACCTCCACAATCGCGTCATCCACCAGCACCCCGATCACCAGCGAGAGCGCCAGCAGCGTGACAACGTTGACCGAGAACCCGAGGTAGGCCATGCCGATGAAGGCGGGCAACACCGACAGCGGCAGCGCCACGGCAGACACCACGGTGGCCCGCCAGTTGCGCAGGAACAGCCAAACCACCAGCACCGCCAACACCGACCCCTCGTACAGCAAGGTCATCGAGGCATCAAACTCCTCCTGCACCGGCGTGACAAAGTCAAAGGCTTCGGTGAGCTCCATGTCGGGGTGCTGGGCCTTGAGTTCCTGCAGCGCCCGCTTGATCTCGGCCCCGACCTCGACCTCACTGGCCCCCTTGCTGCGCGTCACCTCAAAGCCGACCACCGGCACCCCATTGAGCAGAGCCGCCGCGCGTGGCTCGGCCACGGTGTCCTTGACTTCGGCGACCTGGTCCAACCGCACCCGGCGGCCATCACTCAGGGACAGTTCCAGCTGCGCCAGCTCCGCCACGGTTTTGACGGTGGCCAGGGTGCGCATCGGCTGCTCACTGCCGCCCACGTCAGCGCGGCCACCCGCACTCTCGGTCTGCACCTGACGCAACTGGCGCGAGATGTCCGCTGCCGTGGCGCCCAAGGCCTGCAGCTTGACCGGGTCCAGCGCCACCTCGACCTGGCGCGTGACACCACCGACGCGGTTGATCGCTCCGACGCCCTTGACGGCCAGCAGTCGGCGCGTGAGCGTGTTGTCGACAAACCAGCTCAGGGCCTCGTCGTCCATGCTGGGCACGCGCACGGCAAACGCCATGATGGGTGAGCCGGCAACGTCCATCTTGCGCACCACCGGGTCACGCACATCGGTGGGCAGGTCGGCACGGGCGCCCTGCACGGCGGAACGCACATCGTCCACCGCCTCCTGAGTGGGCTTCTCCAGCCGGAATTCAGCGGTGATGGTGACCCCGCCGTCCTGCACCTTGGTGTAGATGTTTTTCAGGCCCTGCAACGAGGCGATGGCGTTTTCGAGCTTGCGCGCGACCTCGGTTTCCAGCTGGGCTGGCGCAGCGCCGGGCAGCGAGGCGGCGATGGTGACCGTGGGCAAGTCCAGGTCAGGCATCTGCTGCACCTTCATGGCGTTGAAGGACATCAGCCCGGCAAAGCTCAGCAGCACAAACAGCATGGCTGCCGGGATCGGATTTTTGATGGACCAGGCGGAGACGTTCATCCTGAATGCTCCTTATTTGCTAGCTGATTTAGCAGGTTTTACCTGGGCTGGCGTGCTTTTTTGTTCCAAAGCCTCGACCACGCGCACCAGGTCCCCTTCACTCAGGAAACTGGCGCCACTGGCCACCAGACGGTCATCCGGCTTGAGCCCGGCGAGGATTTCGACCTGGTCACCCAGGGAGCGCCCGGTCTGCACCTTGAGCTGGCTGACCTTGTGGTCGGCGCCCACCCGCATCACGTAGCTGAAACCGTCACGCACCAGCACGGCGCTTTGCGCCACGGTGAGTCCGCTGGACGCCCCCAGCTCGAATTCACCCCGGGCAAACATGCCCGGCTTGAACGCCGCTGCCTCGGCCTTGGCGGTGGGCGCCGGCGCGTCCAGGTCCACATACACCAGGCCGTTGCGGGTTTGTGCGTCCACCGTGGGGGCCACGGTGCGGACCCGGCCCTTGAGCCGCTCGCCGTTGGGCGCCGTCACCAGCGCACCGGTCCCGGCCTTGACCCGACCCAGCTCGCTGGCGGTGAGTTCGGCGCGCCACTCCAGCCGCCCCTGGCGGATCAAGCGGAACATCTCGCTGCCGGCCCCGGCCACGGCCCCCACGGTGGCGCTGCGCGCCGAAATGATGCCGCTGTCAGGCGCCAGCACCTGGGTGTATTTGAGGCGCAGCAACTGGGCGTCCAGCTGGGCTTTGGCCGAATCGACCCGGGCCTGGGCGGTCTGCTCCTGGGTGAGGTACTGGCCGATTTGCTGCGCACTGAGGGCGCCGCTACCCTGGACGGCGCGAGCACGCTCGGCATTGGCGCGGGCCTCTTGCGCATTGGCCTGCGCCTCGGCCAGCGCGGCGCGGGCCAGGGCTGCATCCGCCTGCACGCTGTCAGCGGCAAACGTCGCCAGCAGCTGGCCGCGCTGAACCCGGTCACCGACACTGGCATGCAGCTCCTGCACGCGCAGGCCCCCCACCTCGGCACCGACACTGGCTTCCTGCCAGGCGGCGATGTTGCCGTTGGCGGCCAGGCGGATCGGCAGGCTGGCGGCCTTGGCCTGGGTTAGCGTCACGGTCAGTGCCGGTTTGCTGACCGCGGCGTCGGGTTTGACCGCATCGGCCGCATTGGAGCGGCCGGCCAGCAGGCCCAGTGTGGTGATCAGCAGCATGCCACCAGCCAGCAACATCAGGGTGAGGGGTTTGAGGGATAAGGATTTCATGACTTTGACAACTCGCTTGAATTCAACACCAAAGAAGAAAAATCGTTCGGAGCCGCTCAGGGCGCCGATGCAGCCAGGCTGCTGGCCGGCGTGACCACCTGGTCAGGCTCGAACCCGCCACCAAGGACGCGGTACAAGCTCACCCAGGCCAACCGCTGCTCCAGTTGCAGCGCCAGCTCGGCGGACTCAGCGGCCAGCGCGCTGCGCCGGGCTTCCTCCAGCTCGACCAGGCTGACCAGCCCCTGGTCAAACCGCTTTTGGGTGGCCGCCAGGGACTCGGCATAACCCTGGGTGCTGACCTGGGCATCCGCATCACGGCCGTGTGCGCTGTGCAGCTGGACCAGCGCCTCCTCGACCTCACGCACGGCGTTGCGCACCTTGCCCTGGTAAGCCACCACCGCCGCCTGGTAACGGGCCTGGGCGGCGTCCACCTGCGCGGCCCGCTGGCCGCCATCGAACAGCGGCAGACTCAGGGCCAGTGGACCAAACGACCAGGTGCTCACGTCACTGCGGGTGGTGCCAGTGCTGACACTCAGCGCACCAATCGAGCCATTGAGCGTCAAGCGCGGCCAGCGTTGGGCCTGGGCGCTGCCGACCTGGGCGCTGGCCAGCACCACGTCGCGTTCGGCGGCAAACACGTCGGGGCGTTGGGCCACACTCTGCGCCGGCACACTCGCTATTGAAAATATAGCTACAGGTGCTTTATTTGTCTGGGCTAGAGCCAGTTTTTGCTTTAAATCCGGCTCCGGCACGGCGGTCAGGGCCACCAGCCCCTTGGTCAACACCTGGCACTGCGCAGCCTGCTGGGCCACCCGGCTGCTGGCGTCTGCCGCACTGGCACGCGCCAGCGCGGCCGTCGCTGGCGCGGTCAGACCGGCAGTGGCACTGACGCCACTGAGCTGTGCGGTCTGTTGGCGCGAGGCCTGGTCACGCCGGGCCAGTGCCAGCTGGTCCTGGCAGGTCCACAGCCGGTGGTACAGGCCCGCCACTTCAGCGGCCACCGCCACCCGGGCATCGTGCCACAGCGCCTGGCTGCCTTCGACCTGGGCCTGGGCCGCCTGGCTGGCGGCGCGGTTGGCCCCCACCAGGTCCAGCTCCCAGGACGCCTGCAGCCCACCCTGCACACTGGTGGCCAGCGGCACATCCACCTGACTGACACCACGGCTGGCGCTGGCTTGGGCGCTGAGGTTTGGCATCAGGGCCGAGCGCGCCGCGGCCTGATTGGCACGCGCGTTCTCGATGCTGGCCAGCGCCTGCGCCACCGACGGGCTGACGCCCTGCGCGGCCACGATCAGCTCCACCAGCAGCGGGTCACCCTGCCGCTGCCACCACTGGGCCAGCGAACCCACACTGCCCTGGTGTGGCAACGGGGCCTGCCAGGCCGGCGCCACCACCATCGGCACCTGGGTGGGCGGCATCAGGCCGGAACAGGCCGACAGCGCCAGCGCGGCGGACACAGAACTCAACAGACGAATAGGCAGCATCATGACTTGACCGCAGGAAGGGGGAAGGAAGAAGAAGGCGCATCCCCTTGAAGGGCCGCCGCGCGGCGTCGGGCTTCGGCCTCGACCATGGCCAGGCCGTCATCCAACAACCGCTCAAAATACAGTTCAACCGCCTCGGGGGACGCCAGCAACTGGGGCCGGATGGCCGTCAACACATCGCCGAACACGTGCAGGGTGGCTCCCAGGCCAGCCAGCGAAAACGCCAGGCGGTGAATGTCGTCGTCGGCCTGCACCAGCCCCAGATGACGGCACAGGGCCTTCACCAGCGTCATATGCGCCGGTTTGATGTTGTTCTCGATTTCCTGCTGCCACAGCCCCGTGGGCTCCAGCATTTCCCGGAAATACAGCTTCATGCACTGGGCGGTGTGTTGTCCTTGGGTCATCGGGTCAAGGAAACCACGCAGCAGCCCCTGCAACACCTGGCGAATATCACCGTCATCCGCTTCTTCGGCCAACAGTTTGGGGTTGCTGCGCGGGTCGGTGAACACCGCCTGATACAGCCCGGCCTTGTCACCAAAGTAATAACTGATGGCCGCAATATTGGTCCTGGCCGCCTGGGCAATCTCACGGGTGGAGGTTTTGGTAAAGCCCTTTTCGGCAAACAGCGTCAGGCCGGCCTCCAGCAGCCGCTGGCGCGCCTCGACGCCATCGCTGCGTGGCGTCCGGGCGAGCGCGGCACCCAGGACGCCCTGGGTAGGTGAAGTGGAAGAAGTTGGCAAAACGGCATGGTTCATGCCGCTGATTCTAGCCAACTAAATCAAACGATTGATTTAGTTATGACTTATATCAGGCCACGCCATGGGCCTTGAACCAAGCCAGCGCCCGGGCAAAACCGTCGGCGGCCTCGTCCTGGCGATAGCTGGGCCGGTAGTCGGCGTGAAAGGCGTGTGGGGCGTCCTTGTACACCACAAACTCGCTGGCCCGGGCGGCGGCGTTGCCCTTGGCACCCGCTTCGGCCAGAGCGTCTTTCATCTGGTTGATGGTGGTCAGCGGGATGCCGCCGTCCTGCCCGCCGTACAGGCCCAGCACCGGGGCTTTGAGCTCAGCCGCCAGGTCCAGCGGGTGTTTGGGCGTGAGGGCGGAGGCCGTGCCGACCAGCCGGCCGTACCAGGCCACGGCGGCCTTCACGTTCTTGCTTTGCTCAGCGTACAGCCAGGTGATGCGGCCCCCCCAGCAAAAGCCGGTGATGCCGACTTTTTTCAGGTTGCCCCCGTTGGCACCGGCCCATTGGACGGCGCCGTCGAGGTCGCCCAAAACCTGCTCATCCGGCACCTTGGAGACCACTTCGGCCATCAGTTTGGCCATTTGGGAATAAGTGGCCGGGTCACCCTGGCGCGCATACAGCTCGGGAGCGATCGCCAGGTATCCCGCCTTGGCAAAACGGCGGCAGGTGTCGGCAATGTATTCATGCACGCCAAAAATCTCCTGGATCACCAGAATCACCGGCAGGTTCTGCTTGCCCGCAGGTGCCGCGTAATAAAACGGCACGGAAAAACCGGCCACGTCGTAAATACCCTGGCCCGCGTTCAAACCTTCGGCCGAGGTTTTGATGGCGTTCTGCGCCATGATCGGCGCGGCCGCCGCGGCGTAGCCGACACCCAGCGCCACTTTCAACGCCGTGCGGCGGCTGGCGCCGGCTTCGGTGGTCTGGCCCGGCAGCAGGGCCGAGAAATCCTTGGATTGGTCTTGATTGAGCACGGCGCATCTCCTGAGTGAAAAAGAGCGCAGCTTACCGTTGCGGCGAACCCGAGTCGACCATGGGGGTTTCTTTGGATCCATGTGCCAGGAAAAATCCGCTACGATCGGCGCCGCTGGCCCTGTCTGCGGTGATCCCGCGATACGGGCTGCACGGTCCGGCTTGCAGAGTGGCTACCCGCCCCTCGACAGGTCGGGTTTTCAGTTCTGAAGCAAGACACAAACTTGCGAGGAGACTTTGTTTATGCCACAGCGCAAACCCCTGCACCTGCACGTGCCTGAGCCCACCGGGCGTCCGGGCCGTGATACGGATTTCTCTTACCTCCCCCTGTCTGCCGCCGGTGCCAAGCGCCGTCCCCCGGTCGACGTGGCCGCGGCCCAGACCAATGACCTGGCGTTTGCGCTGATCCGGGTGCTCGACGACGATGGCCAAGCGGTCGGCCCGTGGGTGCCGCAGATGGATGTGGCGCTCAAGCGCCGCGGTTTGCGCGCCATGATGCTGACGCGCGCTTTTGACGCCCGCATGCTGATTGCCCAGCGGCAGAAAAAGATGTCGTTCTACATGCAGTGCCTGGGCGAAGAAGCCATTGCCTGCGCCCACGCCCTGGCCATTGGTGAAGGCGACATGTGTTTCCCGACCTACCGCCAGCAGGGCCTGCTGCTCACGCGCGAAGACAACAACATGGTGGACATGATCTGCCAGCTCTACAGCAACGAGCACGACCCGATGAAGGGGCGCCAGCTGCCGGTGATGTATTCGAGCAAAAAGCAGGGCTTTTTCTCGATCTCGGGCAACCTGGCCACCCAGGTGATCCAGGCCGTGGGTTGGGCCATGGCCAGCGCCATCAAGGGTGACGACAAGGTGGCCTCGGCCTGGATTGGTGATGGCGCCACCGCCGAGTCGGACTTCCACACCGGCCTGACCTTTGCCCACGTGTACCGGGCACCGGTGATCATCAACGTGGTCAACAACCAGTGGGCGATTTCAACCTTCCAGGCGATTGCCGGTGGTGAAGGCACCACCTTTGCGGCGCGCGGCGCCGGTTGCGGCATTGCCTCGCTGCGGGTGGACGGCAACGATTTCCTGGCGGCTTATGCCGCCTCCAAATGGGCGCTGGAACGGGCGCGCAGCAGTTTTGGCCCGACATTGATCGAGTGGGTGACCTACCGCGCCGGACCCCATTCGACCTCGGACGACCCCAGCAAATACCGCCCGGCCAACGACGCCGCACGGTTCCCGCTGGGGGACCCGATTGAGCGCCTGAAGCAGCATCTGGTCCGGCTCGGCGCCTGGTCCGATGCCGAACATGCCAGCACCCAGAAAGAGGTCGAGGCCGAGGTGGCTGCCGCGCAAAAAGAAGCCGAGACCTACGGCACGCTGGCCAACAACCACACCCCCAGTCTGGCCAGCATGTTCGAGGATGTCTACAAGGACATGCCCGCGCACCTGATCCGCCAACGCCAGGAATTGGGAGCCTGATCATGAGCGACACCAACATGACCAAAACCCCCATGACCATGATCCAGGCGCTGCGCTCAGCCATGGATGTGATGCTGGCGCGCGACCCCAATGTGGTCATTTACGGCCAGGACGTCGGCTACTTTGGCGGCGTGTTCCGCTGCACCGAAGGCCTGCAGAAAAAATTTGGCAACCAGCGGGTATTTGACGCCCCGATTTCCGAAGGCGGCATTGTCGGCACGGCCGTCGGCATGGGCGCCTATGGCCTGCGGCCAGTGGTTGAAATCCAGTTTGCCGACTACTTCTACCCGGCCACCGACCAGATCGTCTCGGAAGCGGCGCGCCTGCGTTACCGCTCGGCCGGAGACTTCACCTGCCCGCTGACCATCCGCATGCCCTGCGGCGGCGGCATTTATGGCGGCCAGACCCACAGCCAGAGCCCGGAGGCGATGTTCACCCAGGTGTGTGGCCTGCGCACGGTGATGCCCTCCAACCCCTATGACGCCAAGGGCCTGCTGATTTCAGCCATTGAAAACGACGACCCGGTGATTTTTCTGGAGCCCAAGCGTCTGTACAACGGTCCGTTTGACGGCCACCACGACCAACCCGTGGTGCCGTGGAGCAAACACCCGCTGGGCGACGTGCCCGAGGGGTATTACACCGTGCCACTGGCGTCCGCCGCCGTCTACCGCCCCGGCAGCGCGCTGACGGTGATCGCCTACGGCACCATGGTGCACGTGGCCGAAGCCGCCGCGCGTGAAAGCGGCATTGACGCCGAAATCATCGACCTGCGCAGCCTGTGGCCGCTGGACCTGGACACGCTGGTGGCGTCGGTCCAGAAGACCCGCCGCTGCGTGATCGTGCACGAAGCCACCCGCACCAACGGGCTGGGCGCCGAACTGTCGGCCCTGATCCAGGAGCATTGCTTCTACCACCTGGAGGCGCCGATTGAACGTGTCACCGGCTGGGACACGCCCTACCCGCATGCCCAGGAATGGGCTTACTTTCCTGGACCGGCGCGCATGGCGGCGGCGTTCCAACGTGTGATGGAGGCCTGAACCATGAGCATTGAATTCATCAAGATGCCCGACATCGGCGAAGGCATTGCCGAAGTGGAACTGGTGGCCTGGCATGTCCAGGTCGGTGATCTGGTGGCTGAAGACCAGATCCTGGCTGACGTCATGACCGACAAGGCCACGGTGGAAATCCCCTCCCACGTGGCTGGCCGGGTGGTGTCGCTGGACGTGGCCGTGGGCCAGGTGGTGGCCGTTGGCACTGCCATCATTCACATTGAAAAATCGGCTCCAGCCCGCAAAGAACCTGACAATAATGCTATTACACCTATAGCAACCAGCATTCCAGAAGTCAGCACCCCGGTCAGCCCGCCCAGTGCCACCCCGGCAGTCGCCAAGGTGGCGCCCGTCGTGGCACCCGCCGCAACGCCGCCGGCCCCGGTGGCGACAGCACCCGTGCCTCAACCGGCGCTGGCCACGGCAGAGCCCGGTGCCCACCCCATCGCCGCACCGGCGGTACGCCGACGCGCCTGGGAACTGGGCCTTGACCTGACCCGCGTCACCCCAACCGGCCCGGCCGGGCGCATCACCCATGCCGATCTGGAGGCCGCCCAGGCCGGTGCCAGCCAGCCGGGTGTGGGTGGCCGCCCCCGGCTGCGCGAGGTGGCAGAAGACCACGAGCAGGCCATCCCGGTGATTGGCCTGCGCCGCAAGATTGCGCAAAAAATGCAGGACGCCAAGCGGCGCATTCCCCACTTCGCCTACGTGGAAGAGGTGGACGTGACCGAGCTGGAGGCCTTGCGCGCGCAGCTCAACGCCCAGCATGGCCAGACCCGTGGCCGCCTGACGCTGCTGCCGTTCCTGATCCGGGCCATGGTGCTGGCGGTGCGTGACCACCCCGAGGTCAATGCCCGTTATGACGACGAGGCCGGTGTGCTCACCCGCCACAGCGCCATACACCTGGGCGTGGCCACGCAGACCGACGGCGGCCTGATGGTGCCGGTGATCCGGCATGCCCAGACGCTGGACTTGTGGGCCTGCGCCGCCGAGGTATTGCGCCTGGCGGAGGCAGCGCGCAGCGGCAAAGCCACGCGTGAGGAGCTGACCGGCTCCACCATCACGCTCACCAGCCTGGGCGCCCTGGGCGGCATCGTCAGCACGCCGGTGATCAATCACCCCGAAGTGGCCATTGTGGGCACCAACCGCATCGTCGAGCGGCCGATGTTCAAAAATGGCCTGGTGGTGGCGCGCAAGCTGATGAACCTCTCCAGCTCCTTCGATCACCGCGTGGTCGATGGCATGAACGCGGCTGAATTCATCCAGCAGGTGCGGGGTTATCTGGAGTGCCCGGCCACGTTGTTCATCGACTGAGCCGGCGCGGCAAGGCGCGCGCTCAGTGCGCCTTGTCCCAGTTCGGCCCGACGCCGACTTCGGCCAGCAGCGGCACCTTGAGCTGGGCCACCCCGGCCATCAGTTTGGGCACTTGGTGGCGTACCCAGTCCAGTTCAGACGCGGGTACCTCAAACACCAGTTCGTCGTGCACCTGCATGATCATCTTGGTGCCCAGGTGTTCGGCGTCAATCACCTGCTGGACCTTGACCATGCTGAGCTTGATCAGATCGGCAGCCGTGCCCTGCATCGGCGCGTTGATGGCGGCACGTTCGGCACCGGCGCGGCGCGGGCCGTTGGGTGAGTTGATCTCGGGCAGGTAAAGCCGTCTGCCAAACACGGTTTCCACATAACCCTGGGCTTTGGCCTGCTCGCGGGTGTGGTCCATGTACTGTTTGACCCCCGGGTAACGCTCGAAATACCGTGCGATGTAGTTTTTGGCCGCCGTGTTGTCGATGCCCAGCGCCTTGGCCAGCCCATAGGCGCTCATGCCGTAGATCAGACCAAAGTTGATCACCTTGGCGTAACGGCGTTGCTCGCTGGAGACCTGGGCCGTGTCCACATTGAAAATTTCGGCGGCGGTGGCGCGGTGCACGTCCATGCCGTCGTGAAAGGCCAGCAGCAAGGCGGCGTCACCACTCAGGTGGGCCATGATGCGCAGCTCGATCTGGCTGTAGTCGGCGCTGGCAATCAGGCTGCCGGGCGGGGCGACAAAGGCCTCACGCACGCGCCGCCCTTCCGGGGTGCGGATCGGGATGTTTTGCAGGTTGGGGTCGTTGCTGGACAGGCGCCCGGTCACCGCCACCGCCTGCGCGTAATGGGTGTGCACCCGGCCGGTGCCGGGCAGCGCCAGCTGCGCCAGTTTATCGGTGTAGGTGCCCTTGAGTTTGGCCAGGCCCCGGTGCTCCAGGATCTTGGCCGGCAGCGGGTAGTCCTCGGCCAGCTTTTCCAGCACTTCTTCGTCGGTGCTGGGGGCCCCGGTGGCGGTCTTCTTGACCACCGGCAGGCCCAGCTGGGTGAAAAAGATCTCGCCAATCTGTTTCGGGCTGCTCAGGTTGAAGGGCTGGCCCGCGAGCTCGTGCGCTTCTTTTTCCAGCTGCAGAATGCGCTGCCCCAGCTCATGGCTTTGCGCTGCCAGTGTGGGGGCGTCGATCAACACGCCATTGCGCTCAATGCGGTACAAGGCCTCACTGCTCTGGATTTCCAGTTCGTAGATGAAGCGCAGCTTGGCGTCGGCCTGCAGCAGCGGCCACAAGGCGCGGTGCACATCCAGGGTCAGGTCGGAGTCCTCACAGGAGTACTCAGCGGCTTTGGCAATGTCCACCTGATCAAAGCATATCTGGTTGGCCCCCTTGCCACACAGGTCTTCAAAACTGATGCCGCTGCGCCCCAGATGGCGTTCGGCCAGGCTGGCCAGTCCGTGGGGGCGATGCACTTCCAGCACATAACTCTGCAGCATGGTGTCGTGGACATAACCTTGCACTTCGATGCCATGGTTGGCAAACACATGCCGGTCGTATTTGACGTGCTGACCGAGTTTGGCATGGCGGCCGTCTTCCAGCCAGGGTTTGAGTTTGGCCAGCACCTCGTCCAGCGGCAGTTGCGCCGGCGCCCCCGGGTAGGCATGCGCCAGCGGAACGTAGGCGGCCTCGCCCGGTGTCACACTGAAGCTGATGCCGACGATACGGGCACGCATCTCATCGATGGACGTGGTTTCGGTGTCGATGGCCACCAGCTCGGCCGCCTGCAGTCTGGCCAGCCAGGTGTCAAAAGCGCCCCAGCTCAGGATGGTGTCGTAGCGAACCGTGCTGACCGGCGTGGCCTTGGCCACGGGTTCGGGATCATCAAACAGGTCCGGCTCACGCGCCTTCTTCGTTCCTCCCGAAACCGGCGCCTCAGTCGGCCCGGAGCGCCCGGCGTTTTGCTCATTGAGCGAACGGGCCAGGCTCTTGAATCCATATTTTTCATAAAAAATGGCCAGAGCCCGGGTATCCATTGCCCCAACAGCTATTGAATGCATAGCAGGCAATTCCGGCACCCAGCCGTTCAGATCACAATCGGTCTTGATCGTCAGCAGCTTGCGCCCAGTGGGCAGCCAGTCCAGCGACTTTTTGAGGTTCTCTCCCACCGCACCCTTGATGGCGTCAGCGTTGGCCACGATGGCATCCAGCGAGCCAAATTCATTGAGCCATTTGGCCGCGGTCTTGGGGCCGACCTTGGGCACGCCGGGCACGTTATCCACGGCGTCGCCCACCAGGGTCTGGAAATCCACCATCAGGCTTGGCGGCACGCCAAATTCGGCGGTGACCCCGGCCACATCCCGGCGCTTGCCGTTCATGGTGTCGATGATGGTGATGTGCTGGTTGACCAGTTGCGCCAGATCCTTGTCACCACTGCTGACAATCACCTCGATACCCTGCGCGGCAGCAGCAGCGGCCAGCGTGCCGATCACGTCATCGGCCTCGACACCGGGCACGTCCAGCACCTTCCAGCCCATCAGCCGCACCACTTCGTGGATCGGCTCGATCTGGGCGCGCAGGTCATCCGGCATGGGTGAGCGGTGCGCCTTGTACTCGGGGTATAACTCATCGCGAAAGGTCGGGCCCTTGGCGTCAAACACGCAGGCGGCAAAATCGGCGGGAACCTCCTTGCGCAGGCTTTGCAGCATGTTGATCATGCCGCGAATGGCCCCGGTGGGTGCGCTGGCCGGGTCGCCCGGCACGGCGCGCAGATCCGGCATGGCATGAAAAGCACGGTACAGATAGCTGGAGCCATCGACCAGCAACAGGGTTTGGGGTGGGGCAGTATTCATGGCGGCATTTTGCCTGTGCTGCCCGGCCCTGCCCACAGTTCTACAATTGGAAAATGCGCCCAACCTCCATTCCCATGCGATTTTTCACCCTCAGCCTGCTGGCCTGTGGGCTGGCACAGGCCCAGACGCCCGCCAGCCGCCCGGCGGCGTCCTCCCCAACCACAGCTTCTGAGTCAACCCAGCGCAGGCCGGAACAGCGCATCCAGCACATCCGGATTGAAGATAGCGACGCACGCATTGACGAGGTGCGGGTAGGCAGCGAAACCAAAAGCATCACGGTGCAGCCCAAAGGTGGCATGCCGGCCTACCAAGTCGCCCCGGTCAGTGGTGAACGCAGCTGGAAAATCCTGGGGTTTTAAACGATGGCGGTTTACACGGAAGTCTCGGATCAAGAGGCCGGCGCCCTGCTGCGCTCGCTCAAGCTGGGAGAACTCACCAGCCTCAAAGCCTGCTCTGGCGGCATTGAAAACACCAACTATTTCGCCACCACCGAGCGTGATGGCCTGACCCACGACTATGTGCTGACGCTGTTCGAGCGCCTGAGCTTTGCGCAATTGCCGTTTTACCTGCGGCTGATGAACCATCTGGCACAACGTGGTATTGCGGTCCCGGCGCCTCACGCCAACGCCAAGGGCGAGCTGGTGTTTGATGTCAAGGGCAAACCGGCAGCAGTGGTCAATAAACTGGCGGGAGCCAGTGAACTGGCACCGGGCCTGGATCATTGCGCCCAGGTTGGTGCTGCGCTGGCGCGCATGCATCTGGCCGGCCGCGACTTCGAACTGAGCCAGCCCAACCTGCGTGGCCTGGCCTGGTGGAATGAGACCGTGCCGGTGGTACTGCCCTACCTGAGTGACGACCAGAAAGCCCTGATCACGCAGGAGCTGGCCTACCAGAACCACATCGCCGACGCCAGTGCCTTTGCCGCCTTGCCACGCGGGCCGATCCATGCCGACCTGTTCCGTGACAACGTGATGTTTGACACGGTCGCAGGTCTGCCCAGGCTCAGTGGTTTTTTTGATTTTTATTTTGCCGGGGTGGATACTTGGCTGTTCGACTTGGCGGTCTGCCTCAATGACTGGTGTATTGACCTGCAAAGCGGCCAACACCACGCCGAACGTGCCCGCCATTTCATCACCGCCTACAGCGCCGTGCGGCCGCTGCAGTCAGCCGAACGCGAGTTGTTGCCCGCCATGCTGCGTGCCGGCGCGCTGCGCTTCTGGATCTCACGCCTGTGGGACTTTTACCTGCCACGCGAAGCCAGCGTGCTGCAAGCCCATGACCCGGGTCATTTTGAACGGGTGCTGCAGCAGCGCAGCGCCCACCCCCTGACTTTTGCCGAAATGGCGGGGCTGGCATGAAGCTTCAGCTGGTGCCTGCACGCACGGGTGCCCTGTGGGTCAGACTGGGGATGCAGACGTTTTTCAAACAACCGCTGGCGCTGGCGGGTCTGTTTTTCATGTTCATGGCCCTGATGTCGGTGGCCACCATGATCCCGCTGGTGGGTTTGCCGATGGCGATGGCCGCGCTGCCCGCCATGACGCTGGGGCTGATGGCGGGCACGCGGGAGGCCAGCCAGGGCAAATTCCCCATGCCGCTGATTTTGTTGAGCGCCTTGCGCGCCGGGCCGGTCAAGCGGCGCGCCATGCTGGTGCTGGGTGGCATGTATGCCGCCGGATTCTTGTGCGCCATGGGGGTGTCTTACCTGGTGGATGGCGGTGGTTTTGCCCGCATGTACCTTGGCGGCCAGGCACCCACCGCCGAGCTGCTGAACTCGGGTGACTTCCAGGCCGCCATGTGGACCTTCATTGGCCTGCATCTGCCGCTGTCCCTGCTGTTCTGGCACGCCCCGGCCCTGGTTTACTGGCAAGACCTGCCCCCATTGAAAAGCATGTTTTTCAGCATCGTGGCCTGCCTGCGCAATTTTTGGGCGCTCACCGTGTTTGCCGCCTTGTGGATGGGGCTGATGGTGGGTGTGGTGCTGTTGCTGAGCACCCTGTCTGCCTTGTTGAACAGCCCGGACCTGGCCGGCACCTTGCTGTTTCCGGCCCTGCTGCTGGTGGCCACCATGTTTTTCACTTCACTGTATTTCACTTACCGGGACAGTTTTGAGATGCCGCCAGAGGCTGCGCCAGCGGGACCTTGAGAGGCCCGGCTTTTTTGTCAATATCGCCACAGCCGCGCCCAAGCACTCAAAAAACCGCTCAAAGTCCATCATGCCGCTTGTTTTCAGCTAAAGGAACGGTTGATAATCAGCGCTGATGTTGTTGAAATGGCAACGTTTTTTTGAATTTATCAAGCTCAACGAAGGGGGCTACCTTGATTCCCAAAACCACGAGGCTCATGGCACTCGGTGCCGGCATGGCGTTGCTGGCGGCTTGCACCACGGCGCCCATTCCTGTCTCTGAAAACTTCCCGCTCACCGTCCAGCCCAAAGTGCGCTCAGCCGGCCACTGGAACCTGCTGTCCAAGGATGTGGTGGCTCAGACACTGGAGACACTGAACAAGGTGGGATCAGCCTCACCCCTGGCCCTGCATGTGGCGCTGCCGCCTGAACCCAGTCCCTTTGACACGGCATTTCGTGAGTTCCTGATCACCGAGCTGGTCAAGGCCGGCCGGGTTGTCCATCAGTCACCGGACAAGGCGCTGGAAATCAGCTACAAAACCCAACTGGTGCGCCACAACAGTCCGCGCCCCCATTTTGTTCCTGGTGGGTTGACCATGGTCACGGCTGGCCTGTACGCCGCCTATGGCTTGCGTTTTGAATCCATGGACGCCAAACTGGCCGGGGGGCTTGGCCTAGCTGCCGCTGGCGACACAGTGGCCAGCATCAATTCGGGCGGCCCGACCAGTACCGAGCTGATTCTGACCACCACGGTGGCCACCGGTGGCCGTTACCTGGCCCGCAAGACCGATCTGTATTACATCGAAGAGGACGACTCCTCCCTGTTCGCAGCCCTGCAGGCTGCAAAACTCCCGAAAACCGTCAAGGTGGTTGGCCCATGATGCGCTACACACTCACCCTCTGCGCCTGCGCCGCAGCCTTGCTGGCAGGCTGCACGACCAGTACGCCAACCCGGCTGGAGCCCACTTATGCCGAAGCGGCTTCCAGCCAGTTCGTGACGGCCAACCGCGAAGCCATCAACAAGCTGGTCGCTGGTTTTGACCTGAACGCCACGGGCGGCCATCCGGTGCTGGTGGCCACCATCGTGAATGTCAACGACTTGCGCCGCTCAGCGCCGCTGGGGCGTACCCTGTCGGAGCAATACGCCTCCCACATGGTCGGTGCCGGCTTCAACGTCAAGGAAATGAAGCTGCGCGGTGACGTGTTTGTGAAAGAGGAGACTGGCGAGCTGCTGCTGTCGCGCGAGATCAAGGACATTGCCCGCAGCCATCATGCCGCCTATGTGCTGGTCGGCACCTACTCGGCCGCGGCCAGTTTCACCTATGTCAGCCTGAAATTTGTGCGCACCGAGGATGGCAGCATCATCCGGGCTCATGACTACGCCTTGCCCAATGACAAGGACATCGTCAAACTGCTTCAGGTGACGACATCGCGCTAGCCCTGACACCAACAGCGATAACCGGCTGCCTTTCGCAAGAAATGCAGCCGGTTTTTTTTCATGGCTCGGCTTCGGCAGGAATGAGGGGCGCACCGCCCCGGTCATCACCCCAGCCGAATGCCCGCAGTTTCTGCCGTCAGGTAACCGACTGCTGCGCCGAAACGGTTCTTGTAGTTGGCACGCACCAGCGGGTCAAGTGTGGCTTGCACCTTGCCGTGCAATTTCTTGCTCCAGTCACCGGGATGCTGGAAGTTGCTGGTGATGTACATCCAGCCATTGAGGTCATCCACCACACCCAGGCCAGTCGCTTCTGCGCCTGAAGGCATGGACATCAGACGGCTGAGCTGCTTGGTGTCCACGTTGTAGGCCCAGACAAAGTTGTTCACATGGGTGCCGCTGTCTTCACCAATGAACAGCGTACGCAGTTTTTCCGAGAACTTCAGGTTGTCGGGGTTCGACACCTTGTCCGGGTTGGCCAGATTGCCCAAGGCATCGGGTGCCATGTCCTCACCCATCAGCAAGGCACGTGTCTGGGACGGCACCCACTCACTCTTGATGACTGTACCGTTCTGATCCACCTGACCGCCACCGAGGGTGTGCGCCATGATGCCACCGGCCACCAGCGCCTTGTCCAGCGCAATGCCACTGGCGGCGTTCCAGCCCTTGCCGGTTTTCACCATGGAGTCCTGAATGTTCTGCAAGGCTGAATAGGCCACCTTGTCCTTGATGTTGACCGTGGTGCCTTCCATTTTGGAAAAGCCCATGCTGCCCCCCATCAGATAGGCGTAGCGATGGGTTTCCAGGAAGGCCGCTGCCTTCTCCATGCCCGGTTTGACTTTGACCCAGTTGGCCGTGCCGTTGTAAAAGATTTTGGTGAAGCTGGCATCGTTCGGATCGGTCTTGAGCACCGTCATGATGTCAGCCGGTTTGAGGGTGTTGGCCAGCTTCTCGATCTCTTTGCTGGTGGCGTGGCCGAGTTTGATCCACGACAGCTTGGCACCGGCATCTGCCGGGTTAATCGAAAAGCCCGCCCCCAGCTTGGCCACATACAAGGTGCCTGCCGACAGGTTCTTTTCCTTGTCGGCCACAAACAGGAACAAGCCGCTGTTGGTGTAATCGTCGCCCATCAACACCGTGCGGTTGTCGGGCATGACCTGCACCAGCTCATGCGAGATGCGCCCCAGACAGAAGTGTTTGACCAAGGTGCCCGTGCCGTCGGGATGTACCGTCACCTCAGGCAGGTGACCATAGTGGTAGGGGTTGGCCACGGTTTCATCACCAAACAGGTTCTTGCTGAAGGCCTTGAAAGTTTTGTTTTCTGAGGCAAACGGGGCATCAGGCTCGTACTCTTCACTCGACAGATGGGTGTTCCAGGGCGACAGGCTGGAGCCGCAGGTGATCCACATGCCTTGCGCTTCGGAGGTGTCCACGTTGTGGTACTTGACCAGGCTGAGCTTGCCGGTGGCCTGATCCTGATCCAGGGTCAGCACCGCAATCGGCGACGGCAAAATGCCATAGGCATCGGCACCACTCAAATCGGTGTTGGTGTATTCAAATTGCACCACTGCAAACACAGCCTTGCCCTTGATGCCCTTGACCGTGGTTTTGGGCAACTGCAACAAGGACATGCCGTCCGGGCAATCCGAAAAGAACTGGCGCTCTTTGCCGGGGACGGATCTGTCAATGATGGGCCGATTGACGATGTCCACATAGCCCCCGGCCAACACCGTGCCGCCGTTGCCATCAGGCACCTGGTCACCAGTGATAAAAAACGGCTGGTAAGCCAGCTTGAATGCCCGGGTCGTGCCGTCTTTCAAGGTCACTTGCAGGCTGGACGCCACGGTCGTGGTGGCCATGGCTGCCGGGTTGGCCAGCGATGGGGCGGCCATACCGACAAACGACGCTGACGCAAACGGCGCCGATGAAGCACTGGTAGCCGCCACTGGCGTCCCCGAACTGGCACAAGCCGACAACAGGGAACCTGCCGACAAAGCCCCCAGCGGCAACATGGGCATACCTGCCAACAGCTTGAGCGCTTGACGACGTGAAGAGGTGGGCAAACGAGACATTGATCTTCCTTCCAGAAATAAATGAAAACAGACGACGGCCTCAACCACCCAAGGCGTGTGGTGACCGAACCGGGTGAATGCTAAAAAGGCTCTATGACAACTATGTGACTCCGGCGTGGCAACTGGCCTTTCAGGCGGTCAGCAATCGCATTCCCCAGGATGGGACTTAACCTTCCAGAAAATGCTTGCGATAACGGGCGGGCAAATCACTGAGGCGCATCAGCATCGGCAAGTCTGCGGTGTTGAAGTCCGGGTCCCACGCCGGCGCGCCCAGCACCTTGGCCCCCAGGCGCAAATAGCCCTTGATCAGCGCCGGTGGTTCCACCGCCAGATGACCGTCGAGCTGCTCCACCGGCAACGGTAAACGCGGGCGCACCTGCACATCAATCGGCGCCAGATGGGTAGTTTTGAGCTGCTGCCAGATGCTGGCGGCAACATCCCCACTGACCATGCCGTTGTACAGCATTGGGATACTGGCACAGCCCACCATGGTGTCAAGCTGGTTGCGCACCATGAACTCGGCAAGTGCGCCCCACAGGGCCATGATCACACCACCATGGCGGTGCTGCGGGTGAACGCAGCTGCGGCCCAACTCCACCATGCGGTCGCGCAGGCCGCGCAGGCGGATCAGATCAAACTCGGTGTCACTGTAGGTGCTGCCCACCCGTTTGGCCTGAGCCGGTGTCAGCACCCGATAGGTGCCAATCACCTCCTGAGACGCCGCATCACGCACCAGCAGGTGCTCGCAATAGTTGTCAAACAAATCCACGTCATGGCCGGCCAGTGGGGTGCTCAGGCGCGCCCCCATCTCATCGGCAAAGACGCGGTACCTCAGGCGCTGGGCTTGCCGGACTTCGTCGCCGTGGCGAGCCCACGACACCAGCAGGCCGCCGCGCTCAGTTTTTGCAGCCATTGGCTGCGCATCAAGGTGGCCCGCATCAGGCCGGTGAAGTGACCCCCTGGGCAAGGAGACCGGGGACAAGGCAAACGTCGGGTTGGGCAGTTCTCTCATGATGTTCTCCGTGGTAGACAGCGCCATGGTGTCGGCCCGACGTGACATCTTGATGGCAGATGAATGACATCACCATGACATCCATGGCAGCCCCCGGAAGTGACAGGCGTTTGCCCAAACGGTCATCATGACATGAAAAATTGGCCTCTAGCCCGCATGAAACATGCACAAATAGCTATCATATATATAGCATACTGACCAACCCAACCAACCGTACCGATCGCTGGACGGGCGTCCCCCGGGGGAATAAACTCGAAGCCCTACCATCAGAAAAATGAGCTTGCCATGATCACGCCAGGTGCCTCCCTTTCAAGACGGCTTCACCGTGCAGTTGCCATCCGGGTGATCCACAGGTGGTTGACCTTGCTGATGTTTTTTATCCTGGCCCTGGGTGGGCCAACGGCGCACGCCGGCGACAAAATTGTGCTGTCCTCCGGCGTGCTGGAACCCTACACCACGGTGGATCACAAAGGCTTTCTGGACCAGTTGCTCATGGCGGTCTTCCGTGATCTTGGTCTGGAGGCTGAAGTCATCATCTATCCGACCGCCACCGAGCGCGGCATGCTGAATGCCAATGAAGGGGTGGATGACGGTCTGGCCATGCGGGTGGCCGGACTCGAAAAGCAGTATCCCAACCTGATTCGTGTGCCCGAACCGGTGGCCGTCAACGATTTCGTCGCGTACACCACCGGCAAACGGTTTACCACCGACAGCTGGGTCTCCCTGGAGCCTTATGTCGTGACTTACATCATCGGCTGGAAGGTGTTTGAACAGAATGTGCCCCAGGGCAAGGAACTCACGCTGGTCCGTGACGCTGATCAGCTGTTCGGGCTGCTGAAGTCCAAACGGGCCGATGTGGCGCTCTACGAGCGCTGGCAAGGCCTGGTCAAAGTGCGCGACATGGGGTTCAAGGTCCAGGTGTTGGAACCACCACTGGTACGGACCAACATGTACATGTATCTCCATAAAAAACATGCAGCGCTGGTGCCCAAGGTATCCCAGGCACTGGCCAAGATCAAGCAGGACGGCCGTTATCAACACATCGTCGACATCACCCTGACACCTTTCGCCAAATAAGGTCCCATGCGGCTGCGATTGAAACTGCGACCTGGCAGGCTGGCTCTTCGGCTGGCCGCCTATGTCTTCCTGTTCAGCACCCTGGTCGCGCTGGTCATCACGGCCACAGACTTGATCACCAATCACCTGCGCGAACGGCGTCAAATTGATGAGCGCATGCAGCAGGTTGAAGTGGCCTATGTGGACAGCGCCGTTGAAAATCTGTGGGTCATGGATCGGGAGCGCCTGGAGACCCAACTGCTGGGTATCACCCGTCTGCCCGACTTTGTCCAGGCCGAAATCAGGGTCGATGGCAAAACGCTGCTCAGTCACGGAGAACCGCTCAAAGGCGCAGGTATCACCCGCACTTTTCTGCTGCAGCGCATGCACCGCGGCCACTGGCAGCCGATTGGCGAACTGGTGGTATCGGCGTCGTATGAAAACGCCTACCAGCACACGCTGGACCGCCTGCTCGCCTCCCTGCTCACCAATGGCATCATGATCACGCTGGTGGCCATCTTCATGCTGTTCTTTTTCTACCGGCTGATCGGTCGTCACATTGAACAGATCGCCCTCTATGCGCTCAACCAGATCCATCCGCATGAAACCTCCGTGCTGTCATTGCGTCGCAAGGAACCCGCTCAAGAGGATGAACTGACGATACTGACCACCGCCATCAACACCATGCGTGAACGGCTGTTGTCCTTCAGCCAAGCCGAGAGCCGACGTGCCAACGAGCTCGAAAAACTGGTGAACGAGCGCACCGATCAACTGGCCAATGCCAAGGAGTCCGCCGAATCCGCCAACCGCGCCAAGAGTGAATTTCTGGCCAACATGAGCCATGAAATCCGCACCCCGATGAATGCCATCATTGGCTTGACGCACCTGCTGCGCCGGGCCAATCCGACGCCAGAACAGACCGAACGTCTCGGCAAGATCGACACCGCGGCCAATCACCTGCTGTCCATCATCAACGACATCCTGGACATCTCCAAGATCGAAGCTGGCAAGCTGGAGCTGGAACAAACCAACTTTGCGCTGGAAACCGTGCTCGACCACGTCCAGTCACTGATCTCCGACCAAGCCCGCGCCAAGGGATTGGAGATCAAGGTCAGCCATGACAATGTGCCGCCTTGGCTGCGCGGTGACCCGACCCGCCTGCGCCAAGCCCTGTTCAACTACACCAGCAACGCCATCAAGTTCACCGAACGCGGCGGTGTATCACTGCGGGCCATCCTGCAGGAAGACCGGGGTAACGAGATCTTGGTGCGTTTTGAAGTACAGGACACCGGCATTGGTCTGTCCCCGCAACAGATGGCGACTCTGTTCCATGCCTTTGAGCAGGCCGACGCCTCCACCACCCGGAAATACGGCGGCACTGGCCTGGGTCTGGTCATCACCCGGCATCTGGCGGAGATGATGGGAGGGGAGGTTGGGGTACAGAGCCAGCCGGGCCAGGGCAGTACCTTCTGGTTCACCGCCGTGCTGGGCCGAGGTCACGGCATCATGCCGGTCAAAACCGACGACGAAATCGGTCTGGACGCCGAGGCCGAGCTGCGTCGCCACCACAGTGGCGCGCGCATTCTGCTGGCTGAGGACAACGCCATCAACCGGGAGGTCGCCCTGGAGCTGCTGCATAGCGTGGGTCTGGCAGTGGATGTGGCGGTAGATGGCCAGGAGGCGCTGGACAAGGCCGCCAACACCAGCTATGACCTGATCCTGATGGACGTGCAAATGCCCCACATGGATGGACTGGACGCCACCCGCGCCATCCGTGCCCTGCCCGGCCGGCAAACCACACCGATTCTGGCCATGACCGCCAATGCCTTCGACGAAGACCGATTGGCCTGCAAACAAGCCGGCATGAATGACCATGTGGCCAAACCCGTTGACCCGGACGTCCTGATCAAGGTGTTGCTGCAATGGTTGCCACCAACCACGCCAACAGCGGCGGCGGTCTCCGAACCGGTGCCACCAGAGTCCACGGCGCTATTGAGCGAACCGCCGTCGCTCACCTCACTGACGAACATCCCCGGCCTGGATGTGGAAGCTGGTCTCAAGGTGGTCAGGGGCAAACGGTCCTCCTACCAGCGGGTCTTGCACATGTTCGCCAACGGCCACGCACAGGACCATGTCATCCTGCGCAACCTGTTGCAGCGCCGGGATTACCAAGGGGCAGAACACATTGCCCACACACTCAAGGGCAGCGCCAGCAACATTGGGGCCACGGGTATCCAGCGCCTCGCGACGGATCTTCAGCAGTCGCTCAAGCAGCATGCACTGGCTCAGGCAGACACCCAGCTCGAACAGCTGTCCGAGGACTTGCCGCAATTGATTGCTGGTATCCGAGCCGTGTTGCCTGACCCACAGCGTCCACCCTCCACCGTTTTGGTTGAGCAGAAACCCGTGGCCAACCCGCGCGTTGTCCAGGAACTGGCGGCGCTACTGGATACGGGTGACATGGCGGCACGCCGCTACTTTGAACAACATCGCGCAGTGCTTGACGACATCCTCGGTGCCAGCGCCGTGCAGGCCATCGGTGAACAGATTGGCAAATTCTCATACGATGACGCCCTAGCACTATTGAGACCGCAGAAATGAACAAGATGCACACCGTGCTGGTGGTCGACGACCAACCCGAAAACCTGGCCATTCTCGGAGAGCTGCTGGAAGCCGACTACCACGTCAAGGTAGCCAACTCGGGGCAACGGGCACTACGCGCGGCGGTGACAGAGCCTCGCCCCGACCTGATTCTGCTGGATGTGATGATGCCCGAGATGGATGGTTATCAAACCCTGGCACGCCTGCGTGAAGACCCCCTGACCCGGCACATCCCCGTGGTCTTCGTCACGGCCAAGGATCAGGCGGCAGATGAAGAACGTGGCCTGGAGTTGGGGGCGGCAGATTACATCACCAAACCGATCAAACCCATCGTGGTGCTGGCGCGCGTACACACGCAACTTGAAAACAAACGCGCCAAGGACTGGCTCAAGGACCAAAATGCCTTTCTGGAGTCTGAAATCCGGCGGCGCATGCATGACAACGAGCTGATCCAGAACGCCAGCCTGCATGCCCTGGCCACCCTGGCCGAAACACGCGATGCCGATACCGGTAGCCATATTTTCCGTACCCAGGCCTATGTGGAGCAACTGGCGCAGGCCATTCGGGGTATTACCGGCCTGCGCGACCAAACGACTGACGAGCAGCTCAAAATGATTGTCCGGGCCGCGCCCCTGCATGACATTGGCAAGGTTGGCATCCCTGACCAAATCCTGCGCAAGCCGGGCCTCTTTACCAAAGAAGAATTCGACGTCATGAAGACCCACTGCCAGATTGGCAGTGACGCCATTGCGCTGGCCATGCAACGTGTCAAGGATGCGGATCGATCAACCTTCAAGGGCCAGGGTGCACCGCTGGCGTTTCTGGAAGTCGCCCGGCTGATCGCCCGTTCTCATCATGAACGCTGGGACGGCGCGGGGTATCCAGACGGCCTGCGCGGCGAGGCCATTCCACTGGCGGCGCGGATCATGGCGCTGGCCGACGTGTTTGACGCGCTGACCACCAAACGCGTCTACAAAGATGCCTTTCCGGTATCAGACGCCGTGGCCACGATCACGGCTGAAAAAGGCAAACACTTCGACCCCGCCTTGGTCGATGTTTTCCTGGAACGGCGCAACGAGTTTGCCAAGATCGCCTACGAATTCTCCGATGCCCGTTGAGGCTGCAACAAGCCCGCCACCCGTTCCCGCAACACCTGCGGCTGCACTTGGTTCGCCTGCAGCGCTGGGCCCACATTCAAGCCCACCTGGCTGAACATGCCGCGCCGGAAAGGACGCACCATGGCCCCACCTTTTTCAACCCGGCTGAAAAACGAGCCCCACAGGTTGACCAGCGCCATCGGGATCACCGGCACCGTCAGACCCTGTTGTTCTGCACGCTCCAGAATTTTCATGATGCCGCCTTTGAATTCCTGCAAGTTGCCGTCTTTGGTGATACCCCCTTCGGGGAAGATGGCCAGCAAATCCCCCTCTTGCAACACCTGGGCTGCGGCAACAAACGCGGCCTCGTAAGCAGCCGGGTCTTCGGCGCGCGGCGCAATCGGAATCGCCTTGGCCAGCTTGAACAACCAGCCCAGCACCGGCACCTGAAAAATGCGGTGGTCCATGATGAAGCGGATCGGACGCGGGCTGGCCGCCATCAGCAAAATGGCATCGACAAAACTCACGTGGTTGCACACCAGCACGGCGGCACCCTGGGTGGGGATGTGTTCATCGTCACGCACCTTGAAGCGGTAGACCAGGTGCGACAGCACCCAGGCCACAAAACGCAGCAGATATTCCGGCATCAGCAGGAAGATGTAGGCCGCTACCGCCGCATTGGCCAAGCCAGTGAACAAGAAAATCTGCGGGATGGTGAAACCGCTTTTCAGCAACACCCCTGCGATGACTGAGCTGGCAATCATGAACAGCGCGTTCAGAATATTGTTGGCCGCAATGATGCGGGCGCGGTGCGTAGGCTGGCTGCGTAGCTGGATCAAGGCGTACATCGGCACGCTGTACAAGCCTGCAAACAGGCTCAAGAGCAGCAGGTCAGCCATCAAGCGCCAGTGCGCGCTCTGAGCCAGAAACGCCGCGAGGCCCATGACTTCTGACGCGGGTAGCCCCTTTGATGCAAAGTACAAATCCACCGCAAACACACTCATGCCGATCGCGCCCAGCGGCACCAGGCCAATTTCGACATGGCGGCGGCTCAGTACCTCGCACAACAGCGAGCCGGTGCCAATGCCGATGGAAAACACCACCAGCAGCAGGGATGCCACCTGCTCGTTGCCATGCAGCACCTCTTTGGCAAAGCTGGGGAACTGGCTCAAAAACACCGCGCCAAAAAACCACATCCAGCTGATGCCCAACAACGACCGGAACACCACCAGGTTGCCATGGGCCAGTTTGAGGTTGCGCCAGGTTTCGCTGACCGGGTTCCAGTTGATCGTCAAGCCAGGGTCGGTGGCCGGGGCACGGGGAATGAACTGGGCCACCCCCCGCCCCAGCAGTGCCAGCAGCACACAGGCGACGGCCACGTTGCGGTGGCCGACTTCAGGCATGGCCACCAGCAGACCACCGGCAATGTTGCCCAGCAAAATGGCTACAAACGTGCCCATCTCGACCATGCCATTGCCACCGGTCAGCTCACGCTCACCCAGCACCTGCGGCAGGTAGGCAAACTTCACCGGGCCAAACAGCGTGGAATGCAGGCCCATCAAAAACGTGCACAACAGCAGCACCACCACCTGGCCACTGACAAACCCATAGGCGGCGATCAGCATGATGACCACCTCCAGGTTTTTGACAAAGCGGATCATCACCGTCTTGTCAAACTTGTCGGTGAGCTGACCGGCCGTGGCCGAAAACAGCAGAAACGGCGAGATGAACAGTGCCCCGATCACCAGCCCGGCCATCGCCGGCGGCAACCAGCCCACACTAAGCTGGTAGGTCACCATCACGGTGAAGGCGAACTTGAACACATTGTCATTGGCCGCCCCTGAAAACTGGGTCCAGAAAAACGGTGCAAAACGGCGTTGGCCGAGCAGTGCAAACTGGTTCGGGTGCGCGTGGGCAGCCTGGGGCACGGGGGCCGTCATGGCCTGGGTGTCGGAATTCAAAATGGGCTCCTCTTTCTTGTTCTGAATGGAATGCGGGCTCAAGCCCAGGCCTTGGCCGCCCGGTACAACTTGAATTGCGGGTGATTGTGCATGACAGTCATGACAGGCCAGGCCGCCAGCGCCGCAGCCACATGCTTCAGGCTGTGACCCGACACCAGCCCGCTGGTCCAGGCCAACACGGCGTGGTCACCCAACTCCAGCAGTTTGGCCAGCGTGTACAGCGCCGCCACCGCCATCAGCGGCAAACCCCAGCCACCGGGCACGGGCTGGCGCAGGGCCAAAACCAGCACCAGCAGCATGCCACCGCCCTGCAGCACCACCCAGGGCAACAGGTTGCCACTCTGGTACCACACCAGCACCGCCACCGGCCCGGCCAGCAGCGTGATCGCCACCGTCACCACTCCGCCGCGCAGGCTGATGCGGTCTGCCACCGCCATGCCCAACAGCCCGGCAAACGCCACCACCATGCCCAGGCGGTCCCAGGCCAGGCCAAAGTTGTCAGGCTGCCAGTGGTAGTAGCCTGACCCGGCAGCCGTCAGCAGCAAACCGCCGAAAAACACCGCGGCCAGTTGCAAGTAGGCATCCAGGCTGCGTTGCAAGCTGGCCTGCCCCACCCGCACCAGCCCCCAGAGGCCTGCCACGGCGAAGGGCAAGTTGGTAAGCACGTCCATGACGCGGGGCAAGCCCTGCCAGCCGCGTTGATCGGCAAACGCGTGGTACTGCGCCTGCTGGGCCACATTGGGGCCCAAAGAAGCCAGCACCAGCGCCGCCAGCAACGCGGCCAACAACAGCTGCTCGGGCCAGGACCAAGCTGACGGGGTCACAGCTGATTGGGCCAAGGCTGAGCGGGGCAAAGTTTTCATGACAAACACTCCTGTGGCTAAAAACATCCGCAGTGTGCAAACGCCACGCTGAAAACCTGCCAAATTACTCAACCTGTATAGATAATTGATGCCAAAAGTATCACCAAACAATACCTATGGGCACCACCGCCGATCTTGTCACCGCCATCAAAAAAGAACTCAAAGCCGCCCGCATGACCTATGCCGACCTGGCGCAAAGCTTGGGACTGGCCGAGAGCAGCGTCAAACGGATGCTGGCCAAGGGCGACATGCCGCTGTCGCGCATCGACGCGATGTGCCGCGCCCTGAAACTCGACTTTGCCGACCTGGCGCGCCGCGTGGCCGACGCGCAGCCGCTGCTGGCGCAGCTCAGCCAGGAGCAGGAAAGCGCCGTGGTGGCTGACAAAAAACTGCTGCTGGTGGCCATTTGTGTGCTGAGCCAATGGACGCTGGAGCAAATCACCAGCGCCTACCGCCTGACAAATGCCGAATGCATCGGCTACCTGGCGCAGCTGGACCGCATTGGCATCATCGAACTGCGGCCGCTGAACCGCTACCGCCTGAAACTGGCCAAAACCTTCCGCTGGCGGCCCCATGGCCCGGTGATGGACTACTTTCGCGACAACGCGCTGCTGGACTACTTTTCAGGCGGCTTCAACGGCATGGGCGAAGGCCTGCTGCTGGTGCACGGCTCCATCAGCCGCAGTCTGGCACCCTCGTTCATGGAACGGATGCAGCGCGTGGCACAGGACTTTGCCCAGCAACACCTGGCCGACCAGAAACTGGGCGACAAAGACCGCGAAGGCTACACCCTGCTGCTGGCCATGCGCAGCTGGGAGTTTGAGGCGTTTGGCAGGCTGCGACGGTGAGGGGTCAGTGCATCGCCACGGGGTTGCAGACCTTCCGACCCAGGCGCGTCAAACCAGGGGTTCAGGTCTGATGCCCGACATTCACCTTGATTTTTATTGACGCCAAACTTACAGTGCAAGCTCACATCGGGAGATTGCAATGATCACGTGGCCCGCTCCTGCCGTTTCGTTCTCAGAGCTTCACCGCATCAAGCGATGGTGCAAGGAACATGCGCAGGATCACCCGATCGAATACGAACTCTGGGACGCGATTCTGACCATCTGGCTGATGGGCTGGATCGGCTGGGTTCCCACCCTGGTGCTGGACGCTTGGTGGGCTAGCCTGCCCTGCGTGCTGGGCACGCTGACACCCAGCCTGTACATCCGCTGGCGCACTCAAGCCCACCACCTCAGACGCCTGCGCTGCGACTGGCTGCGCAAGCCACCAGACGCGCCGTAGCCGGCCGGTGGGGTCGCCCACTTGGCTACACTTCGCCAGCACATTTCCCTGGCCCACTTTCCTCGCGCTTCCCGCATGACCAAAAACTTAGTAGCAAGTTACCGCCTGGTTCGCTTGGTGCTGCATCTGATCCACGGGTTGGCCGTGATCGCCTGGCGCTTTCCCACCATGACAGAGACACAAAAAGCCCAAACGATTCAGGCCTGGGCCCAGACGCTGCTTGCACAGCTAGCTATTCAATTGGTCGTAACCGGCAAACCCGCTGAGCGTGGCCCGATGCTGGTGGCAGCCAATCACATCTCCTGGCTGGACATCCCGCTGCTGCTGGCGGCAGGTCATTGCCGTTTTGTGGCCAAGGCTGAGATTCAGCACTGGCCGCTGCTGGGCAAGATGGCCCATGGCGGCGGCACCCTCTTCATTGCCCGTGAATCGCGGCGCGATGCGATGCGTGTGGTGCACCAGATGGCCGAACACCTGCGCGCGGGTGACGTTCTGGCGATCTTCCCCGAGGGCACCACCAGCAACGGGCAGCAATTGCTGCCGTTTCATGCCAACTTGTTCCAGGCCGCCATTTCGGCCTGCGCGCCGGTGCAGCCAGTGGCGCTGGGCTTTGTGGATGCGGTCAGCGGCCAACCCAGCCTGGCCCCCTGCTACATTGATGACGACACCTTGCTGGGTTCGGTCTGGCGCACGTTGACCGCGCCGCCGCTGTGCGCCACAGTGGCCCTGGGTGAGCCGCTGTTGCCCGGTGACCGTGACCGCCGGGCGCTGGCCACAGATGTGCGCCAGGCGGTGGCGGCTTTGCGCTAAAGGTTTTTCAAAACCCGGTCACGGCACCGGTGTCAACTTGGCCACACTGAGCGCCAGCCATTTGATGCCGTGGCGCGGGAAGTTGATCTGGGCGCGGGCATCGTCGCCGCTGCCCTCCAGGCTGAGCACCGTGCCTTCGCCAAACTTGGCGTGGAACACTTTTTGTTTGACCTGCAGCCCGCCAGGGGGCTCCTTTTGTGCGGGTACCGGCGCCGCCGCAGCGCTGGTGTATTTTGAATAATCCGTGCTAAATTGGCCTCCAGCCCGCGTTCTATATGGGCTACCAGCTCCTGAATTTGAAGCAAACCAGGAACCGGACCCGCCACCCAAACCCGCCGTACCGCCAAAGCCCTGGTTCTTGGGCGTGATCCACTTCAGGGCGTCTTCGGGCAGCTCTTCCAAGAAACGGCTCTTGAGGTTGTAGCGGGTCTGGCCGTGCAGCATGCGGGTTTGTGAATGGCTCAGGTACAGGCGGGATCTAGCGCGGGTGATGGCCACGTACATCAGGCGGCGTTCTTCCTCCAGACCGTCACGGTCGTTCATCGAGTTTTCGTGCGGGAACAGGCCTTCTTCGATGCCGGTGATGAACACACAGTCAAACTCCAGGCCCTTGCTGGCGTGCACCGTCATGAGCTGGATGGCATCCTGGCCAGCCTGGGCCTGGTTGTCACCGGCTTCGAGCGCGGCATGGGTCAGGAAGGCGGCCAGGGGTGACAGGGTTTCGCCGGTTTCAGCGTCTGGCGCTGGGATGTCGATCACGGGCTGATTCAGATCCAGGCCTTGGGAGGCAGGCGATTGCGTCAGCGCCTGGCCCAGCTCGTCCACTGGCAGCGCCACCGCGTCGCGGCCAAAGCCTTCGATACTGACAAAACTCTCGGCGGCGTTGACCAGTTCTTCCAAGTTCTCCACCCGGTCCGCGCCTTCACGGTCGGCTTTGTAATGTTCGATCAAGCCGCTGTGCGCCAGCGTGTGTTCAATGGTTTCGCGCAGGCTCAAGCCTTGGGTTTGCTCGCGCAACACGTCAATGCCCGCCAGGAAAGCGCCGATGTTGCTGCCCGCCTTGCCGCCCAGGCCGCTGACCGCATCGCTCAAGGCACAGCCGCTGGCGCGGGCGGCGTCTTGCAACAGTTCCAGGCTGCGCGCGCCAATGCCGCGTGGCGGAAAGTTGACGGCGCGCAAGAAGCTGGTGTCGTCACGCGGGTTTTCCAGCAGGCGCAGGTAGGCCAGCGCATTCTTGATTTCGGCCCGCTCGAAGAAGCGCAGGCCGCCGTAGACCTTGTAGGGCATGCCGGCGTTGAACAGCGCGGTCTCGATCACCCGGCTTTGGGCGTTGGAGCGGTACAGCACGGCGATTTCTTTGCGCTCGTGGCCTTCGCGCACCAGCTGCTTCATCTCGTCAACCATCCATTGCGCTTCCAGAAAATCGCTGGCGGCTTCATACACGCGCACTGGCTCTCCCGGCCCCTGGGCGGTGCGCAGGTTTTTGCCCAGGCGTTTGCTGTTGTGGCTGATCAGCGCGTTGGCGCTGTCCAGGATGTTGCTGCCGCTGCGGTAGTTTTCCTCCAGCTTGATCTGGTGGGCTACGGCGAATTCGCGCACAAAGTCAGCCATGTTGCCCACACGCGCCCCGCGAAAGGCGTAGATGCTCTGGTCGTCATCACCCACGGCCAGCACGCAGCCGGTGGGTTGGAAAGCGCCGTCGACACTGCTGTGCGCGCCAGTGCCGGCGAGCATCTTGATCCAGGCGTATTGCAGCTTGTTGGTGTCCTGAAACTCGTCGATCAGGATGTGGCGAAAGCGGCGCTGGTAGTGCTCGCGGATGGGATCGTTGTCGCGCAGCAGCTCGTAGCTGCGCAGCATCAGCTCGCCAAAATCGACCACGCCTTCACGCTGGCACTGCTCTTCATAGAGCTGGTAGATCTCGACCTTTTTGCGGGTCTCGTCGTCGCGGGCCTCGACCATGTTGGGGCGCAGGCCGTCTTCCTTGCAGCCGCCGATGAACCACTGCATCTGTTTGGCGGGAAAACGCTCGTCGTCAATGCCGAACTGTTTGTACAGGCGCTTGATGCTGGAGAGCTGGTCTTGCGTGTCCAGAATCTGGAAGGCTTGCGGCAGGTTGGCCAGCTTGTAGTGGGCACGCAGCAGGCGGTTGCACAGCCCGTGGAAGGTGCCAATCCACATGCCGCGCACGTTCAGCGGCAGCATGGCGGCCAAGCGCGTCATCATCTCCTTGGCGGCCTTGTTGGTGAAGGTCACGGCCATGATGCCACCCGGTGAGACCTGCCCGGTCTGCAGCAGCCAGGCGATGCGGGTGGTGAGCACCCTGGTTTTGCCGGAGCCGGCGCCGGCGAGGATCAGCGCATGCTCGGCAGGCAGTGTGACAGCCGCCAGTTGCTCAGGGTTGAGGTTATGCAGCAGGCCTGCGTCCGGGCTTTGTTGTGTAATTGCAGAGAACATGGTTCATTGTAGAAAGCCGACGAATGACAACCTCTCACCTCACAGATCAAGCCTGGTTCAGGGTCTGGCGCCATGGCTGGCTGGCGCTGCTGCTGGCGGTGCCGTTGGCACATGGCCAGTCGCTGTGCAGCAGCGACGACCAGGCAGCACCCAAGATGCTGCTGGAGCGCTTTGTCAATGCCGACTGCGACACCTGCTGGCGTGACCCGGCCACCCCGGCGGCGGTCAGTGGCACCCTGGCGCTGGACTGGATCGTGCCCGGCAGCCAGGGGGAAGATGCCCCACTGGCTGCGGCTGCCCGACGGGACGCACACCTGCGGCTGGAGGCCCTGCAACGCCTGCGCCCGGATCGTCAGGACAGCCTGACCAGCCGCGTTGTGGCCTGGCCAGACGCCCGGCTGCGCGTGGCACACGGGATCGCTTTTGGCGGTTATGTCGGGGCCTCGATCGAGCTGCGTCTGCCACCGGGTCGCAAGGTCAGTTACCCGCTGCAGGCCTGGCTGGCGCTGGTCGAAACCTTGCCCGCTGGCTTGGAGGGTTCCGTGGTGGCCAGGAATCTGGTCAGAAATGTGCTTCAGCCCACGTGGAATGGACATGAATCACTATCAAATTCAGAGCAAATAAGTTTCAGGGAATTCCGTGCCATGAACATCCCTGAGGGCGCCCAAACCACACGCCTGCAGGTGGTGGGCTGGCTGCAGGATGCCAGTGGCCAACTGGTCATGGCAGCCGAATCGGCCTGCCCCAGTGAACAGGATGACTAGTACAAACCGACAAACCCGATACAATCAAGCACCGGGCCCAAGCAATTGCAGCCCGGTTTTTTTTGGCCATGTGGTTCACCTGCATATGGAAAATGGAACCGGCATCGCATTCCAAGTGCTCTCTTTCAACCCGACGCTCTCCTGAGTCGCCCCAACACCTGCGGGGTTTGAAGGGCGTCAAGCAAGGAGCCTGACCATGGAAATTTTTGACTACGACAACATCCTGCTGTTACCCCGCAAATGCCGGGTGGAAAGCCGTTCCGAATGTGATGCCAGCGTGGAGCTTGGACCAAGGCGTTTTCGTATTCCGGTGGTGCCGGCCAACATGAAAACCGTGGTCAGCGAGGCCCTGTGCATCTGGCTGGCGCAAAACGGCTACTTTTACGTGATGCACCGCTTTGACCTGGACAACGTCGCGTTTGTCAAAGACATGAAGGCGCGTGGCCTGTACGCCTCAATCTCGCTGGGGGTCAAAAAGCCGGACTACGACACGGTGGATCAGCTGGTCGCTCTGGGCCTGACCCCCGAGTACATCACCATCGACATTGCCCACGGCCATGCCGACAGCGTGAAAAACATGATCAGCTACCTGCGTGAAAAAATCCCGACCACATTCATCATTGCCGGCAACGTGGCCACACCCGAGGCGGTGATTGACCTGGAGAACTGGGGCGCCGATGCCACCAAGGTCGGCATCGGTCCAGGCAAGGTCTGCATCACTAAGCTCAAGACCGGTTTCGGCACCGGCGGCTGGCAACTGAGTGCGGTCAAATGGTGCGCCCGGGTCGCCACCAAGCCGATCATCGCCGACGGTGGCATCCGCGAACACGGCGACATTGCCAAGAGCATCCGCTTTGGCGCCACCATGGTGATGATCGGGTCCCTGTTGGCCGGCCACGAAGAGTCCCCCGGCCAGACCGTCGAAGTGGATGGCCGGCTGTACAAGGAGTATTACGGCTCGGCCAGTGATTTCAACAAGGGTGAATACAAACACGTGGAAGGCAAACGCATCCTGGAGCCGATCAAGGGCCAACTGGCAGACACCCTGATCGAAATGGAGCAGGACGTGCAAAGCTCGATCAGCTACTCAGGTGGCAAAAAGCTGATGGACATCCGCAAGGCCAACTACGTCACGCTCGGCGGCGACAACGCCGGGGAACATTTGCTGATGTAGTGCCAATTGCAGCGATCCTCCGCTGCGACAGAAAGT
>NZ_JAQTWM010000126.1 GCF_028689305.1 Rhodoferax sp.
GCCAGGCCAGCAGCTCGATGCCTTGCGTGCCGGTTTTCTCGACCAGCTCATGGATGCTGAACTGGGTCGCCCATTCGGGGTTGCTCAGCAGGCTTTCCATGAACTTCAGGTCAAAGTCCTTGTTGATAAAGCCAGCGCGTGTGCCTTCCAGTTGATGGCTCAGGCCGCCAGAGGCGATGAAAGCCACTTTTTTGCTGCTGTCCCAGGCCGCCACGGCTTCACCCACGGCGCGGCCAAAGGCGTACACGCGATGCGCTTTGGGTAGCGGAAACTGCACGGTGTTGATGCATACCGGCACCACCGTGACGGGATAGTTGCCTTCGGGGTAAAACAGCTTCAGCGGCAGGGAGCAGGCATGGTCGACCAGCAGTTCCTGGCAGGTGGTGACATCAAATTCCTTGTCCACCAGGTGGTTGATGATTTCCCAGGACAAGTCCAACTCACCCTTGAGCGGTTCCAGTGACGGGATGCCCCAGCCTTCGTCGGAGTTGACATATTGGGTGGCTGCGCCGACCGCGAAGGTCGGCATCTTGTCCAGGAAGAAGTTCAGGCCGTGGTCGTTGTAAAAGATCACCATCACGTCAGGCTTTTGTGCTTTAAGCCATTCGTGGATGGGCGGGAAGCCGTCAAAGAACGGTTTCCAGTACGGGTCTTGTTGCAAACCTTTGTGGATTGCGCCGCCGATGGCGGGAATGTGAGAGGTGCCGAGGCCGCCGATGATTTTTGCCATGATTGTCTTTCCTTTTATTTGCCTGCGGCCACGAGCTTGGCCTTGAATTCATCTTTGGTCATGCCGGTTTGCTGGGCCCCGATGTCCTGCATGTCCAGCCCAAAAATACCGGCAAACTTGGCCAGGTAATAGGCATTGCCCCCAGCATCGAGCAGTTGCAACACGTTTTTGGCACGGATGGCGGCGGCCTGCGGCTCGGTCAAGCCATATTTGCGCATGTAGGCTTCTTCGTCCTTCAGGAACTCGGCGCGGTTTTCGGCCGAGTTGAACGAAAAGCACATCTTGTTGAGCGCATAGCCGCGTTTGGCGTATTCGCCATCAAACGGGTTGGTGCCCGGAATCTGCGGCAGAGGGGTTTTGGAAGCCACGGTGAATCTCCTGTTTTGACGTGTTGAGAGAACGGATGGGCCCAAGTATTTGACAAACATTAAATAAAATAAACAGATGAATCATGATGAAACGCATGAGTGAATGCGATGAATTGGGGCCATGAGTAAATTCAACTATGCCGATCTTGATGGCCACCTGCTGCAGCTGCTGGTGGCGGTGGTGGAGGTGGGGTCCATCACCGGAGCCGCGCAGCGCCTGGGCGTGACGCAATCGGCCGTGAGCCACTTGCTGGACAAGTTGCGTGCCATCACCGGGGACGCGCTGTTTGTCAAATCCGGCCGGGGTATTGTGGCGACCGCCCATGCCGAGCAGTTGGCTGGCAAAGCGCGCGAGCTGCTGGCGGCCATGGAAGGTTTTGCCATGTCGGGCGTCTTTGACCCGGCGCGCTGGCGCGGCACCTTCACCATTGCGGCCAACGACTTTCAGCGCGATGTGTTGCTGCCGCCCCTCATGGCGCAGCTGCGGCAGCAGGCACCGGGGGTGGTGTTGCGGGTGATTGCTTCCAACATTCCCAGCCTGGAGATGCTGCGCCAGGAACACTGCCAGCTGGTCATCAGCCCGCGCCCGCCCGAGGGGGGCGACGTGATGCAAAAGCGCTTGTTTGAGGACAGTTACCGCGTGTTTTACGACCCCAGCCAGCGGGATGCGCCGCACACCCTGGCCGACTACCTGGCTTCTGAGCACATCACCGTGGTGTACGAACCCAAACGTGCACTCGACCTGGACCAGTGGCTGGCGGCGCGCGGCGTGCAACGCCGGTTCAGGGTCATGGTGCCCGGCATGGCGGCCCTGCCTGCTTTTGTGCGCAGCAGCCAGCTGCTCACCACGGCGCCTGGCCTGCTGCAGCAGCACCTGTTCAAGGACCTGGCCAGTGCCCCCGTGCCGCTGGACTGCCCGAAGTTGCCGATGTACATGATCTGGCACAGACGCTATCACGACGATAGCGCTCACCAGTGGTTGCGTGCGGGCTTGAGCGAGATTTCGTTCAAGGTTGGATGACCAAGGCTGACCCTAGCCGGGAACCGTGTCGAACTTGTGGGGCCAATGAACTTGGCTCAGCCAAATCCTTGTTCTATGAGCTTACGCTTTTGCTGCGGAGAAGGCGTAACCATCACTCCCCTCAACGGTAGACCTTGGGGTATTTCAGCAGTCTGATAAGCGACTCGAGAGCTATACTGTTTCTGCCTGACTTATTCAGGTCATTCTCAGATAAATAAGAATGCCAATCTCAGCCAGACAGATTTACTGTTGATCATTTTTTAAAAACATGAACACCCTTGCGCGTTATTTTTTATCATTATTAATATTGATTTCAACGTCCAGCATGGCAATCAGTCCAAAAGTTGGAGCATGGTGGAATCCAAATGAATCTGGTCGTGGTTTTGTTTTTGACGGATCCGGTACGACATTGGCCATGCAAGCTTATACCTATGATGCGTCAGGCGCACCGCAGTGGTATTTGGCTGTTGGAACATTGAGTAATAACGGGACTACTTGGGTAGCCAATCTGGAGAAATATTCAGGAGGGCAATGCCTTGGTTGTGTATATAAACCAGCTCAGTCGGTTGGTAGTGATGGACAAGTATCTGTTATTTTTACCTCTGATACGACAGGCGTGTTAACTATGCCGAATGGAGTCAGCACACCGATTCAATCATTTTTCCCTGCAGGCGCTATGCCGACAGTTGGATATGCTGGAAATTATCAGTGTGTCTTCGATGGTACGGATTCCGGCTCGTTCAGCTTCGTTATGAGCAGCGCCTTTGGCGCGGTGAGTAACTGCTCAGGTAGAAGCAACTTTCGAGGAGGCTTCTTGTGTACGGGGCAAATCAGCAGTACGGGCCTTGTAACGACTGCCTTTGCTTCAACGGGTGCTGTTGCTACTGGACAGGTAACAGCAACAGGTGTAACAGGAACTTGGATCAATACCAACGCCGGAGGAAGTATCAGTTGTTCCAGGAATTAATTCGTTCTGGCGTGATCGGAATTCCCACCATGCGCCGCCCGGTAACTCTGCGGGCTCACCCCCATGCGCCGCTTGAAAAACCGTGAGAAATACGCCGGGTCGTCAAACCCCAGTTCGGTGGCCAGCCGTGCCGCCGGGGCAGCAATGTAGATCAGCCGGCGGCAGGCTTCGCGCGTGAGCCGTTCATGAATCAGCTCCAGCGCGCTGATGCTGCGCTCAGAGCGCACCAGCCGGTTCAGCCGTGCCGTGGACAGGCCCAGGCGCGAGGCATAACGCTCCAGCGGCCAGTGCTCCAGAAAGTGCTGTTCCACCAGCAGCACAAAGCGCGTGAAAAGTGCCTGATGGTTCTGCCTGCGCTGGCCTCGCGCCAACTGGCCTTGGGCACTGAGTTGTGACAAACGCCACACCACCGCCCGGGCCAGCCACACCGTCACAGGGGCACCGGCGGCATCCGGCATCTTGAACTCGGCCAGCAAACTGCGAAACAGGGCACTCAGGCGCTGGCCGGTGCTGTCCTCTGGCGTCAACCGAATCACGTCGGGCGACAGGAACAAGGCACGGAAGGCTTCACCGACGGACTGAAACTCACCTTCCAGCAAAAAACGGGCGCTCAGGGTCAGGACCACACCGTCCGTTTGTGGCGCAAAGCGAAAGCCATGCACCACACCCGGCGGGACCACCAGGGCCGCCGGGGCCGCAACGGTGTCACGATGCTCGTCAAGCAGCACCTGTGCCGACCCCTGATGCAGCCAGACCACCTGGTACAGGCCATGATGCACGTGGGGTTCAATCTCCCAAGCGTAGCGGGCGCTACGCGACTCGACGTCTTCCACGTGCAGCAAATCCTGCCCGGCCACGGCGGCTTCGCCATACAGCGCAAAGTGCGGAATGGTTGTGGCTCGACGGGGTGCCGTGGACCGGCTGGCGCTTTTTGTCATAAATCAATTTTGAACGAAAAGTACCAGCCTGGGTGCACCTTTTTGCAGTGCGCGGCAACGCCTCGTTCTCTAAAGTTGAGGCTCGAACAACACACAGGAGACAGCATGTTCAGTTTCGACCCGTACTCACCGGCGGTAGATGCGGACCCGTTCCCGTACTACAAGCATCTGCGCGATGAGGCCCCCTGCTTCTGGAGCCCCGAGGCCCAGATGTGGGTGCTGACGCGCTACACCGACATCGTCACCGCCCTCAACGACTGGGAAACCTACTCGTCAGCCAGCGGCAATCTGATGACCGAACTGCCCGGCCGCGCCGGTGCCACCTTGGGCAGCTCAGATCCACCGAAGCACGACCGCATGCGCGCCCTGATCCAGCACGCCTTCATGAAGCGCAACCTGCTGGCGCTGGAAGAACCCATCCGCGCCATTGCACAGCAGGTGTTTGGCCAGCTCAAAGGGGTCAAGCAGTTTGACTTCAAGGAAGTGTCTTCCCAGTTCACCGTGAAGGTGCTGATGGCCGCCCTGGGCCTGCCCATGGGGGACGAGGCCATTGTGGACGAGCAAACCGTGCGTGACAACGCGGTGCTGATGGTGCAAAGTGATGCCCGCACCCGCGCCAAAGGCCCGGAGCACATTGCCGCCTACAACTGGATGCAAGAGTACGCCAGCAAGGTCATCGCCATGCGCCGTGCCGAACCGCGCAACGACTTGATCAGCAACTTTGCGCTGGCCGAGATCGACGGCGACCGCCTGGACGACCGCGAAGTGCTGCTGACCACCACCACGCTGATCATGGCCGGGGTCGAATCCATGGGCGGCTTCATGATGATGTTTGCCTACAACCTGGCCACGTTTGAAGACGCTCGCAAAGCCGTGGTAGCCAACCCCGAGCTGCTCCCCGACGCGATTGAAGAAAGCCTGCGCTTCAACACCTCGGCCCAGCGCTTCCGCCGCCGTTTGATGAAAGACGTGACCATTCACGGCCAGACCATGAAGGCGGGCGACTTTGTCTGCCTGGCCTATGGTTCAGGCAACCGCGACGAGCGCCAGTACCCCAACCCGGATGTGTATGACATCACACGCAAACCGCGTGGTCACCTGGGTTTTGGTGGGGGTGTACACGCCTGCCTGGGCACGGCGATTGCACGCCTGGCGGTGAAGATCGCGTTTGACGAGTTCCACAAAGTGGTGCCCGAATACCACCGCGTGGCCGACCAGTTGCCATGGATGCCATCCAGCACCTTCCGCAGCCCCTTGGTGTTGGAATTGGCTGTTTGATAATCCGCCGTTGACCCACCCACAGCGCCGCCCAGACCAGGGCGGCGCATTTCTATTTTTGGAGACATAAAAAATGGCCAACATCACCTTCGTTGAAGCATCTGGAACATCCACCACCGTCAACCTGGCCGACGGCTGGAACCTGATGCAAGGCGCTATCGCCAACGGCATCGACGGCATTCTGGGCGAATGCGGCGGCTCTTGCGCCTGCGCCACCTGCCACTGCTACGTGGACGAAGCCTGGCTGGACAAACTGCCCGCTGCCTCTGAAGGCGAACTCGGCATGCTGGAAAACGTAGCCGCCGAGCGCCGCCCCAACAGCCGCCTGGCCTGCCAGATCAAAGCCACAGCAGCCTTGGAAGGCCTGCTGATCCAGTTGCCCGCCACTCAGGAATAAACCATGAGCGCAGCCATCGTCATCATCGGAGCCGGCCAGGCTGGCGTGCAAACCGCTGAGGCCCTGCGCAGCGGCGGCTTTGCCGGCAGCATCACCCTGCTGGGCAACGAGGCCTACGGCCCCTACCACCGCCCGCCCCTGTCCAAAGCCTGGCTGGCCGGTGAGATGGACAGCGCCCAACTCGTCATGCGTGCGCCCGAGATGCTGGCACGCAAAAACATCGAGCTGCGCACCCACATCACCGTCAGCGCCATTGACCGCGCCGCCAAACAGGTCACCCTGAGTGATGGCAGCACCCTGCCCTACACCGGCCTGGTGCTGGCCACCGGCGCCACCCCGCGCGGCCTGCCGTTGCCCGGTGGTGATGCCCAAGGCGTGTTTGCGCTGCGCTCGCGCGATGATGCCAGCGCCATTGCCGAACGCATGGCGCTGTGTATTGAAAAACAGTTGCCCGTCATCGTCATCGGCGGTGGCTTCATCGGGCTGGAAGTGGCCGCCACCGCCCGCAAAAAAGGCCTGAGCACCACCGTGCTGGAAGCCGCCCCGCGCCTGCTCGGCCGCGTGCTGGCCCCGGTGCTGTCCGACTGGTACGCCGACCTGCACCGCAGCCACGGCGCAGCGCTGGTGCTCGATGCCCGTGTTGCCGCGATTGAAACCGATGCGCACAACACCGTCACCGGCGTGCGCATGGCACATGGCCAGATCTACCCGGCAGGCCTGGTGGTGGTGGGTATTGGTGTCGCCGCCAACGACCAACTGGCTCAAGCCGCAGGCCTGGAATGTGAGCGCGGCATCGTCGTCGATGCCTGTGGCCGCACCAGCGACCCAGCCATCGTCGCCGCAGGCGACTGCACCGCCCGCCGCCTGGCCGATGGCAGCCTGCTGCGCCTGGAATCCGTACAAAACGCCACCGAGCAAGGCAAATCCGCCGCCACTGCCCTGCTGGGCGTGGAAAAACCCTTCACCGCCACGCCCTGGTTCTGGAGCGACCAGTACGACAAGAAGCTGCAAATGGCTGGCTTGTCGATGGGCGCCGACCAATGGGCGGTGCGGGGTGACATGGCGGCTGGCTCGTTCAGCGTTTATCACTTCAAGGGTGACAAGCTGCTGGCTGTGGACTGCGTCAACGCCAGCAAAGACCACCTGCTGGCGCGCAAGCTGCTGGATGCGGGGGTGTCACCCACGCTGGCGCAGGCAGGGGATTTGGGGGTGGATTTGGCGGGGTTGTTGGGGCGGTGAGGTTGGGCAAGGGCTGCGGAGCGTGTTTGGTTAATACATCATCGACCGGGGGCCAGGTTACCGGATCTATCTCGCCAAAGATGGCGACACGCTCATCGTTCTGTTTGGAGGCGGCACCAAACGTGGCCAGCAACGAGACATCGACAAAGCTAAGGCATTGTCAGCGGAGTACAAGGCACGCAAAAGGGCGATGACCACCAAGTCAAGCAACAAGCACAAGGGGTAAAAGCAATGGCGCAACAGCGTGCACTTGCCCGTCCATCCCGAAGCAGGGTACAGCGGCATGCTCTGCATACGGGTTTGACAACGGAACAGTTATCACCACGTACGAAAGCTCCATTTGCAAAAGCAATTTCGGGGCTGTGTTGAGTGCGGATACCAGCGCCTGCACGAACAATCCGAAGAATTGCCCAGCCATTGGGGCAGGGTCGGTTCCCGCATGGGGTTCGTGTGCGACATCGGCGGGTGTGGCACTTTCTTCCATCGGTGCTGCTGTCACTCTGAACAATACGGCAGCTGGTTATACGGGTAATATCACTTACACCTGCCAGGCATCGGGCAGCTGGACCAGAAACGCTGGGACGTGTACCGCGAATCCGGTTTGCCCAGCCCGGCCAGCCGATACACAAACCGTGTCGTGTCCATCAGGGCAAACTGGTGCCATCACCCAGACGCGGACGTTGAAGTGTGATGCGTCAACCGGGTGGGGATGGTCGATTGGCGGCTGGTCGAACTCGTCGTCAACTTGTGTGGCCTCTCCTTCCTGTCCAGCGCGGCCAGCCGATACACAAACGATTGCTTGCCCTGCTGGGT
>NZ_JAQTWM010000127.1 GCF_028689305.1 Rhodoferax sp.
GCGTAGCCAGTCATGCTGTAAACTGACATGGGATGTTTTTTCAATAAGGTGAGTTTGAGAATAACCCGGTTCTGCCCCCATTTTGCGCAATCTGATTGAAAAATATGTCCAAGGTCAAGCCTTCCCCCCTCCCGCCGGATACCGTCATTGGTGGCTACCGGATCATACGCAGGGTTGCGGCCGGTGGTTTTGGCATTGTGTACCTCGCCATCGGGGCAGATGGTCAGCAAGTGGCCATCAAGGAATATCTGCCGGCGTCGCTGGCGACGCGTGAGCCCGGCGCGCTGATGCCTCAGGTCCCGCCCGAAAAACTGTCCCTGTACCGGTTGGGCCTCAAGAGTTTTTTTGAAGAAGGACGCTCGCTGGCGCAAATCTCCCATTCTTCGGTGGTGAGTGTGCTGAACTTCTTCCGGGAGAATGAAACCGTCTACATGGTCATGAATTACCTGGAAGGTGCCAGCCTGCAGGACTTCATCATCATTGCGCGCGATCTCAAACAGCCCAAGGTGTTTCGGGAGTCCACCATCCTGTCACTGTTTGATGAAATCCTGCGCGGCTTGCGCATTGTTCATCAGCACAAGATGCTGCATCTGGACATCAAACCCGCCAACATCTTTATCACCGATGACAACCGGGCGGTGCTGATTGATTTTGGTGCCGCGCGCGAGGTGTTGAGCAAAGAAGGCAACTTCATCCGCCCGATGTACACCCCTGGGTTTGCGGCGCCGGAAATGTACCGCCGCGACACTGCCATGGGCCCCTGGACCGACATTTATGCCATTGGCGCCTGCATGTATGCCTGCATGCAGGGCTACCCCCCCAACGAAGCGCCACAGCGCGCCTCCAATGACCGGATGTCCCTGGCACTCAAACGCCTGAAAGGGGTCTATTCGGACAACCTGATCGAGGTGGTCGAGTGGTGCATGGCGCTGGACCCGCTGGCGCGGCCGCAATCCGTCTTTGCCCTGCAAAAGGAGCTCAACCGTCCCGGTGAGCGGCGTTACACCAAACTGAGCGTGAGCGACAAAGTGCGGCTGCAACTCGAGACCATGGTGGCAGGCACCAAAAAAACGGTCCTCAAAGCCACCGACATTGGTAAGAGGGTGAAATGAAATTCTCCGTTTTCCAGGTCAGTCGCAAAGGCGGTCGCGACAAGAACGAGGACCGCATGGGGTATTGTTATACCCGTGAGTCGGCTGTTTTTCTGCTGGCCGATGGCATGGGGGGTCACCCCGATGGTGAAGTGGCCGCCCAACTGGCCATCCAGGCAGTCGCTGCGCTTTTTCAAAGAGAGGCCCAGCCACTGTTGTCCAATGTGCCAACCTTTCTGACCAATGCGTTGATGGCGGCCCACCGTCAAATCTTGCGTTATGGCATGGACCGGGGCCTGCTCGACTCACCACGTACCACCATTGTGGTGGCAGTGTTGCAGTCTGGCAGCGTCACCTGGACGCATTGCGGTGACTCCCGTTTTTATCTGCTGCGACAGGGTGAGTTGCTCAAACGCACGCGTGACCATTCATTGGTGGAACAACATCTGGTGCGCAAGGGGGCCTCCAAATCCACTGAGCATCTCAATCGCAATGTGCTGTTCACCTGCCTGGGGTCGCCGACCAAACCGGTTTTTAATGTGGATGGCCCGGTGGCGCTGCAGCAGGGGGACCGGGTCATGTTGTGCTCGGATGGCCTGTGGTCGTCAGTGTCTGACGACGACATCGTGGCCAACCTGGCCAGCAAATCGGTCGAAGTGGCTGTGCCTGACCTGGTGGAACAAGCCTTGAGGCAGGGCGGGGACACGAGTGACAACGTCACCTGCCTGGCTTTGCAGTGGGAAACGCCGGACGACTTTGATTCAACCCGGGGTGGTGTGTCCACCGACTCCATCAGTGACGGAGTTTTTGCCTCCACAGTCCAGTCCGGCTGGCTTGACGCCACCGTTGGTGATCTTGATGACGCGGCGATTGAACGCTCCATTGCCGAGATCAATGACGCGATTCGGCGCACGGCCAATAAAAAAACCTGATGTCTTTCTTTTTTTTGAGCTTGCCTGATGACTGAATTCCAACGTTCTGGCGGTCGCGCCAGTGATGCCATGCGCCCGGTGAGCCTGACGCGCGCCTACACCATACACGCCGAAGGTTCGGTGCTGGTCGAGTTTGGCCACACCAAGGTCCTGTGTACCGCCTCAGTCGAGGAAAAAGTCCCGGGTCACAAAAAAGGCAGTGGCGAGGGCTGGGTCACCGCCGAATACGGCATGCTGCCGCGCGCCACCCACAGCCGCAGCGACCGTGAAGCCGCGCGTGGCAAACAGTCGGGCCGCACGCAGGAAATCCAGCGCCTGATTGGTCGCGCACTGCGCAGCGTGTTTGACCTCAAGCTGTTGGGCGAACGCACTCTGCACCTTGACTGCGATGTGCTGCAGGCCGACGGTGGCACCCGCACCGCCGCCATCACCGGGGCCTTTGTGGCGGCGCAGGACGCTGTCAACTGGCTGATCAGCCAGGGCAAGATCACCACGTCGCCGATCCGTGACCACGTGGCCGCCATCTCGGTGGGCATGGTGCAGGGCACCCCCTTGCTGGATCTGGAGTATGTGGAAGACTCGGCCTGCGATACCGACATGAACGTGGTGATGACTGGCGCGGGGCATTTTGTCGAAGTGCAGGGCACGGCCGAAGGTGCCGCCTTCACCCGCGCCGAGATGGATGCCCTGCTGGCGCTGGCTGACAAAGGGATTCGCGAGCTGGTTCAGTTGCAAAAGAATTGCTACTAAAATAGTAGCTATAACTGTAGGTTAAACGCGGGCTGGAGGCCTAATTGTCATGAAAATTGTGCTGGCATCCAACAACCCCGGAAAATTGGTGGAACTGCAGGCCATGTTCGCGCCTCTTGGCGTGGCACTCATCACCCAGGGCAGCCTGGGTATTCCTGAGGCGGAGGAACCGTTTCACACTTTCATCGAAAACGCGTTGGCCAAGGCCCGCCATGCCGCGCAGCACAGCGGCCTGCCCGCCGTGGCTGATGACGCCGGTTTGTGTGTCGATGCCTTTGGTGGTTTGCCGGGTGTGCAGACGGCGTTTTATGCCACGCAGTTTGGCTACCCCAAGAGTGACGCCAACAATGTGCGTGCCTTGCTGGAACAGATGCAGTCGATCGACAACCGCCGTGCCGCCATGGTCAGCACCCTGGTGGCCGTGCGCTCCCCGCAAGACCCCGAACCGCTGGTGGCGGTTGGCCGCGTGGTCGGTGAAATTGCCCGCGCGCCCATGGGCAGCAATGGTTTTGGTTTTGACCCGGTGATGTTCATTCCCGAGTTTGGCCAGACCTTTGCCCAATTGCCGGTGGCGGTGAAAAACGCCCATAGCCACCGCGGTCGTGCTGCCCAGGCCATGGTGGCCCTGATGCGCGAGCGCTGGTTGTGAAACGCCACACTGCAGAAGCCTGGAGCTGCTGATCATGATTCCGATCATGGCTCCATCGGCGTCAGATCAACCCCTGCCGCCACGCGATATCCAGCATTACATGCGCCCGGGCCTCCTGCAGCTCAGCGCCCTGCCGCCGCTGTCACTGTATGTGCACCTGCCCTGGTGCCTGAAAAAATGCCCGTATTGCGACTTCAACTCGCATGAGATGCGCGCGGCCGAACTGCCTGAGCAGGCTTATCTGACGGCCTTGTTGGCCGATCTGGAGGCCTCCTTGCCGCTGGTGTGGGGGCGGGTGGTGCAAAGCATCTTCATTGGTGGCGGAACCCCCAGCCTGTTTTCCCCGCAGGCCATTGACCAGCTGCTGGCCGGTCTACGCGCCCGCCTGCGGCTGGCTGCCGACTGCGAAATCACGCTGGAAGCCAATCCTGGCACCTTCGAGACCGACCGCTTCAAGGCCTTTCGCGCCGCCGGGGTCACGCGCCTGTCGGTCGGGGTGCAGAGCTTCAACGACGATTTTTTGCGCGCACTGGGCCGTGTCCATGACCGAGCGCAGGCGCTGGCCGCTGTGCAGGAAGCGGCGGCAGCGTTTGACACCTTCAATCTGGACCTGATGTATGCGCTGCCGGGCCAGACGCTGGCTGAGCTGCGTCAGGATGTCGCCACCGCGCTGGCACTGGCGCCGCCCCATCTGTCGATTTACCACCTGACGATCGAGCCCAACACCTTTTTCGCCAAATACCCGCCCGCGGCGGTGGATGACGATACCGCCGCCGACATGCTTGATCTGATCACCGACATGACCGGGCAGGCTGGGCTGGGCCGCTACGAAGTTTCCGCCTATGCCCGCAGCGGCCACGCCTGTGCCCACAACCTGAACTACTGGCAGTTTGGCGACTATCTGGGCATTGGTGCCGGCGCCCACAGCAAGCTCAGTTTTGCCCATCGGGTGGTGCGCCAGGTGCGTTTGCAAAACCCGGCGCGTTACATGACACAGGCCCTGGCGGGATCGGCAGTCACGCAGGAACACGAGGTCAGCCGGGCGGACCTGCCATTTGAATTCATGCTCAACGCCTTGCGCCTGGCCGACGGGTTTGACTTGTCACTGTTCTCCGAGCGCACCGGGCTGGCCAGTACGGCCCTGGCCGACGGGCTGGAGCAGGCCGAGCGCCAGGGGTTGTTGACCCGGGACCTGGTGCGGGCCCGGCCCACGGCGCGTGGCTTTGATTTCCTGAACGATCTGCAGTCCCTGTTTTTGCCGCCGCGGCGGGCAGACGGGTAAATACCGCTGCGTGCCGGGTTGAAGCGGTCTAAAGTACGGCCTCGTTTGACCTTATCGACACAGGAGCAGCACACCATGTTTTCGGTTTATGGCACCTCGGGCCGGTTGTTTCGTGGCAACCTGGAACAGTTGCGCCAAGTCGGTGGGGTGGGGGCGCTGGCGCGTACCCATGGGGTGCAGGCCGTCGAGCGCGATGGCCGGGATGAGGCCGCAGAGTCGTCGGGCGCCTATGCCCGGGCCAACCCCGGACCGTCTGCTCATGCCACCAGCGGTGACGAAGCCCACCGCCATGTGTTGGCGGCCTACACCGATGCCAGCACCGTCACCTTGCCCAGGCACCCGTTGAGCACGGTGCGTGACCTGATGAGCCGTGAGGTCATCACCCTGCGCGATACTGCCACGGTGCTGCAGGCCTGGCAGACGCTCAGCGAAAAGGCGGTTGGCCAGGCACCCGTGGTGGACGCCAATGGCCGGCTGGTGGGGCTGCTGACCCGGGCGGACTTGCTCAAGCCCGAGCGTCTGCCCTCGCCGGATAGCCATGCTCTGGTGTGGCGCGCCCTGATGCAGCAAAACGTCAAGGCCATCATGTTGACGCCGGTGGCCAGCGTGGCACCGGAGACGGACATCCGCCGGGTCGCCCGGGTGTTGCTGGATACCGGCCTGCCGGGTTTGCCAGTGGTTGACGAGTCCGGCGTGGTGGCCGGATTCATTTCACGCTCGGATATTTTGCGGGCCGTGGTGACCGATCCGCCGCTGGATCTGTGGGGCTGATCAAGCGGCTGCCGGGCTGGCGGCAGCCTTGCCATCGGTGCGCAGGCTCAGCCCGCCAGCCTGGCGTTTTTGTTCACCAAGAGAGGCACGGGTGATCTGCGTGCGGTAGCGGCTGCGCAGTTCATGGACTTGGTCGGTCAGTTCATGCGCGTCAGCGATTTTGTCGGTGTAACGGTGCAGCACCAGATAGGCGGTTTCAATCAACTTGCCGCTCAAGGTTCTGTGACCATGGGCAATCAAGGTCTCGACAGCCGCCTGGGGGTCGCCCCCCATGCTCAGCGCCATCGCGTTCTCCGCCAGTTTCAGAATCTGGGCATGGGCGGTCTGGATGCGCTCGGCATAGGCGGGATGGATGGCCGCCGAACCGGCCAGCAGTTCGGCCAGCGCGCGGGTGCCGCCAAAACGCAGGCCCAGGGTGTCAATGGTGCTGTCGACTTCTTCCAAATGCACGGCCTTGTCCGCCAGTTGCGCCAGCAAGGCCACCAGATTGGAGGCGGACTCAAAGTCAAAATCCGGGTCCTTGATCCGCTTGCACATCGCCCGGACCAGCTCCACCACCTGGGCATACTGGCGCTGCTCGATCAGGCTCAACGCGGTCACGATGCCGGCCAACCGCTGCTGGCGCTGGTTGTCCGGGCTGCGCTCCAGCAGTCGGGCAAAGTCGTCACGGCAGCGTTGCAGACCCTTGCGATCGCCACTTTCCAGCCGGGCAAAGGCCAGCAGCACCAAGGTCTGGCAATCAAACATCTTGGAATCCAGGCCCAGCCGGGTGGTCCGGTCCAGCGTCTTTTCAGCTTCGGCATGGTCACCCAGATAAAAACTCATCATGCCCAGGTTTTGCAGCCTTGTGATCGACGCTGGTGTCAGCGCACTGGCCATTTTGTAGGTGCTCAGGGCCGCATCAAACTTGCCCTGCTCGAACTGGGCCCGGCCCATGACGTCGTAGGCATCGGTGTAGTTGGGGTCTTCGCTGATCAGGTTTTCCAGGGTGCTGATGGCCTTGGCGGTTTGGCCTTCGTCCAGCAGCGCGCGGGCCACACCGAGCTTGGCCCAGGGCAGGGTCTTGGCATCCACCACCGCCTGGTACAACTTTTGGGCCTGGTCGAATTGGCCCACCCGCAGCAACAGCTCCGCGCCCACCCGGGCGGCATAGAGCCAGAATGGCCCCCGTGTTTCAAAACGGTGCAGGCACAGCCTGGCTGCGGTTTCGAAGTCCTGGGCTTCGATGGCCGTGAAAATCTCCTGCAGCGAGGTCTTGCGAATCCGTGCCTGACGCAGGCGCTCGCCCAGTTGGGCGGCCTTGTGTGGTTTGAGCAGGTACCCGTCCAAGGCGGATTCGGCCGCTTCGGCAACCCTGGTGTAGGTGGCTTCGCCCGTGACCATGATGAAGACCGTGGCAAACGGCAACAGCTGGTTGCGTCGCAGATCGTCCAGCAGGTCCTGCCCGGTCATGGTCTCGCCAGCGAAATGCAGCTCACACAGCACCACATCAAATTGGCGATATTCCAACTGGCGCCGGGCGTCCAGCAGCCGGGCACACTGCACCACCGTGCCCATGCCAAAGTCCCGCAGTTGCGACACCAGAATGGAGCGTGAGGTCGGGTTGGCATCAATCACCAAGGCCGAGCTGCCCGACAGATCGTCGTCAAGCCGCGCCATCGGGATGTACCGGCAGTGGGGTGTCTAGCCCTTGGGTCGGCTGAATTTTGGAACTCCTCTACGATGTGGAATCCCAAAATAGTAGCACCGTGAGCTCAGGTGTGTGCCTGCAACATACCCTTGGTTTCAATAAACCGGATCACCTCGGCCAGCCCGGACTGCGTCTTCAGGTTGGTCATGACAAACGGTTTGAGCCCCTTGGGGGTGGTGCGCATGCGGGTGGTGTCAGCGTGCATCACCTCCAGGTTGGCGCCTACGTGCGGGGCCAGATCGGTCTTGTTGATGACAAACAGGTCACTTTTGGTGATGCCGGGGCCGCCCTTGCGCGGAATCTTCTCGCCCGCCGCCACGTCGATCACGTAAATCGTCAGGTCACTCAGTTCGGGGCTGAAGGTGGCGGCCAGGTTGTCGCCGCCGGACTCCACAAACACGATGTCCGCGTTGGGATAGTCCACCAGCATGCGGTCGATGGCTTCCAGATTGATCGAGCAGTCTTCGCGGATGGCGGTGTGCGGGCAACCGCCGGTTTCCACCCCCATGATGCG
>NZ_JAQTWM010000128.1 GCF_028689305.1 Rhodoferax sp.
CCCTTTGCGCCAGCTCTGGCTGGTTTCTTTCAATTGGCACCTGTGTGTGCCTCTCCCTGTGGGGAGTCTAGGTCAGGTCACCCATGTCTGATTTAAGTCTTCAACTGCAGCCGGCCACTGGCCAACTACCAGTTAGTTCTTATTTTGATGACGCGCTGTACCAGCGCGAATTGCAAACCCTGTTCCAGCGGGGACCACGTTACGTGGGTCACGCCCTGAGTGTGCCCGAACTGGGTGACTACCATGCCCTGCCACAAGAGGGTGAAGGCCGCGCCCTGGTGCGCACCAGCCAAGGGGTGGAACTGGTCTCCAACGTCTGCCGCCACCGCCAGGCGATCATGCTCAAGGGCCGCGGCTCGCTCAACCAAAGTGGCGCCGGCGGCAACATCGTCTGCCCGATCCACCGCTGGACCTACAGTGGCCAGGGCACCTCCACCACGGGCACGCTGATCGGTGCCCCCCACTTTGCCCAGGACCCCTGCCTGAATCTGGCCAACTACCCGCTCAAAGAATGGAACGGCCTGCTGTTCGAGGACAACGGGCGCGACATCGCCGCTGACCTGGCCGGTATGGGGCCGCGCGCCGAACTGGATTTTTCCGGCTTTGTGCTCGACAAGGTGGAGCTGCATGAATGCAACTACAACTGGAAAACCTTCATCGAGGTGTATCTGGAGGACTACCACGTCGGCCCGTTTCACCCGGGACTGGGCCACTTTGTCACCTGTGACGACCTGAGCTGGGAGTTCAAGGACAACTACTCGGTGCAGACCGTGGGCGTTTCCAGCGCCTTTGGCCGACCCGGCTCCAAGGTCTACCAACGCTGGCATGACGCACTGCTGGCCTACCGTGGCGGCCAGCTGCCCGGGCGTGGCGCGATCTGGCTCACCTATTACCCGCACATCATGGTCGAGTGGTACCCGCATGTGCTGACGGTGTCCACCCTGCACCCGATGGGACTGAACAAGACGCTCAACATGGTCGAGTTCTACTACCCCGAGGAAATCCAGGCCTTTGAGCGCGAATTTGTCGAAGCCCAGCAGGCCGCCTACATGGAAACCTGCATCGAGGACGACGAAATCGGTGAGCGCATGGATGCCGGGCGCCGGGCGCTGCTTGCCCGCGGCGACAACGAAGTCGGCCCCTACCAGAGCCCGATGGAAGACGGCATGCGCCACTTCCACGCCTGGTATCGCCAGCAGATGGGGCTCTGATTTGCTATATTATTTGTAGCATCAAACGCTTGTTTTATCTGGGCTAGAGCCCGATTTTTATCAGAAAACCGATCAATGCAAGCACTCTGGATGCTACTGGGTTCCTTCTTTTTTGCCACCATGGCGGTGGGCATCAAATACGCGTCCAAGAGTTTCAACCTGTTTGAACTGGTGGCTTACCGCGGTGTGGTCAGCGTCATTTTCATGGCGCTGGTGCTGCGCGCCCGCGGCACCAGCGTGCGCACCCAGGTGCCGCTGATGCACGCCTGGCGCACCCTGATCGGCGTGTTTTCACTGTGCACCTGGTTTTATGCCATCAGCCACCTGCCGCTGGCCACCGCCATGACACTCAACTACATGAGCGGCGTCTGGATTGCGGCTTTTGTCGTGGGCGGCGCCCTGTTGTACGGCCAGTCCACCCGCCAGGGGCCGCTGATGGCCACGGTGCTGGCCGGTTTTGCCGGGGTGGTCATGATGCTGCGCCCGACGCTCGACCAGAACCAGCTGTTTGCCGGGCTGATCGGCCTGCTCTCAGGCATCGGCGCCTCCATGGCCTATCTGCAGGTCACGGCACTGGGCAAGGTGGGCGAACCCGAAGGCCGCACCGTGTTCTACTTTTCGGTCGGCACCACGGTGGTCGGGGTGGTTGGCACGGCGCTGACCGGTATCACCCCCTGGTCCGCCGTGAGCTGGCAGGCCGCCGCCTGGCTGATCCCGATCGGGGTCCTGGCCTCGCTCGGCCAATGGTGCATGACACGCGCCTTCAGCCGCGGCGCCACACTGCTGGTGGCCAACCTGCAATACGCCGGCATCGTGTTTGCGGCGTTTTACAGCCTGCTGCTGTTTGGTGACCAGATTCCAGCCACCGGCTGGGCCGGCATGGCCCTGATCGTGACCAGCGGCGTGGCCGCCACCGTGCTGCGCACCCGTGCCCTGCCCGACACCCCGGCTGAAGAACACTGACCCCACTTGCCAAGGAAAACACCATGTACACCACCCTGATTTCCGTTGCCCAACTCCAGGCTCTGCACAGCAGCGGCCAGCCGGTGATGGTGTTTGACTGCAGCTTTGAGCTGATGAAACCCGCCGAGGGTGATGCCCAATACGAGACCGCCCACATTGCCGGTGCCGTGCGCGCCAACCTGGACCGGCACCTGAGTGCGGCCAAGGGTGCCGCCGATGCCGCCAGCGCTGGCCGTCACCCCCTGCCCGCGCGCGACACCTTCGCCGCCTGGCTGGGCAGCGTCGGCTTCAGCCCGGACATGCAGGCCGTGGTCTATGACCGCCAAGGCGCCAACTACAGCGGCCGCCTGTGGTGGATGCTCAAATGGATCGGCCATGAAGCGGTGGCCGTGATGGATGGCGGCCTGCAGGCCTGGCAGGCCGCCGGTGGCGCCATCGAGACCGGCCAGCCACCCCAACGACAGGCAACAAATTACCCTCTAGCCCAGGAAAAAACTGCACTTGTCACTACAAAAACAATAGTAAGCCAATTGGGCCGGCCGGCCCAGACCATCATCGATGCCCGCGCCACGCCCCGCTTCAAGGGCGAAACCGAGCCGCTGGACCCGGTGGCTGGACATATTCCCGGCGCGTTGAACCGGCCATTTGGCCTGAACCTGGATGCCAACGGCTTTTTCAAACCGGCAGCGCAGCTGCGCACCGAGTTCGAGACCCTGCTGGCCGGTCGCGACCCAGCCACGGTGGTGCACCACTGCGGCAGCGGCGTCAGCGCCCTGCCCAACCTGATCGCCATGGAAGTGGCCGGCCTGGGCCGTTCGGCGCTGTATGCCGGCAGCTGGAGCGAGTGGTGCAGCGACCCCAGCCGCCCAATGGCGCAGGGCTGAACACCGGGCCACTTGCATTTTGTTTCCATTTTCAAATTGACGCTCATCTGGCATGGTCTTGACAATGCGGCCTCCCCCTACCCATTTGGACGGCGGCCACCATGTCTCGATTTGTCCATTCGCACGCCGTTGCCCTGTCAGCGCAGCCCAGCCGTGCTGCGCTGACAAGTGGCAAGTCCAAGCGCGTGCTGGCGCGGCTGCGGCGTCTGTTTCAAGCCCGCCCACATCGCTGGCCAGACAGCGAGCTGCAGAGCAGGTTCGTGCCTTCAGGGGAAACCACCCCGCACGTCAGCACCCGGCCTGAGTCGCCGTTTTTAAGCGGCCTGCACCTGGCCGTGCTGCTGCTGTTGCTCACCATTGCGGTGGGTTTGTATGCCGATGTCAAAAGTGAGCAGATGCACCGGCAACACCTGAAAATCCAGGCCGGGCTGGAAGGCATGGTGCGCCTGCACCAGTCTGTCACCAACGAGCTGGCCACCGCAGTCATCGAAAAAAACAGCCAGCGGGCAGCCAGTTATGGCCGACTGCACACGCAGCTGGAGACCACCATGCAGGAGGTCCAGGCGCTGACACAGCACATGGCACTGGCCGCAGGCATCCGCGCCTTGCATGAGGAGCAGCGCGCCTTGCGTGCCCAGGAGCATCAGGTGTTTGCCCTGATGCGCGACGAGCAGTGGGACGGCGCCTACCAGACCCTGCTGAGCGGTGACTACGTGCTGGCGCTCAAGGTCTATGAAATCAACAGCAGCTCGGCCGTCGGGGCATTGATTTCAGAACTGTCCAGCCAGGCCCAACAGCAAGATCAATTGCGCCAGATCACGCTGGTGCTGCGTCTGGTGGCCGTGCTGCTGCTGCTGTGGGCGGGCTGGCGCTACTCCAGGCGGCTGAAAGCCGAACTGGCAGAACAGCTGCGGCTGCGCTGGCAGGTCAGCGCCATCAACCAGGCGTTGGAAGAGAAGGTGAAGCTGCGCACCGCCGAGCTGGAGACCGCCAACCAGCAGCTGGAGCTGCTGAGCACCACCGATGGCCTGACCGGCCTGGCCAACCGCCGCCGTTTTGACCAGTATTGGGCCAACGAGTGCCAGCGCGCGCTGCGGCAGGCCTCGCCGCTGGCGGTGATCATGCTCGATGTGGACCATTTCAAGGCCTACAACGACCACTACGGTCACCAGCAGGGTGATGACTGCCTGCGCCGCGTGGGCGAGGTGCTGCAAGCCTCGGTACGCCGTGCCGGTGAACTGGCGGCGCGGTATGGCGGCGAAGAGTTTGTCGTGATCCTGCCCGGCGTGAGCCAGCAGCAGGCCATGGACGTGGCGCAAGGCATCCTGGTAGCCATGCGGGAAGCCAGCCTGTCCCACGCCAGTTCACCCGTGGCCAAGATGGTGACGCTCAGCCTGGGGGTAGCCGTGGGCGCTCCAGTCGCCACCGATGCCTGTGCCCAGTTGCTAAAAATGGCCGACGATGCTTTGTATGCCGCCAAAAACCAGGGGCGCAACCGCGTGGTTCTGGCGACCTCCCCCTAGGTATCGCGCCGCTTACCCGTTTGTTGGCTGCGTTTGAACACCCCTGTCACCGGGCATTCCGCAGGGAATGTCGACCTCGTTTCTACCTACCCGCGTGAGATAGCCGGATCCGTCGCAGGGGGTGTCAATGCCACAATATCGGACCAACACCCAGCCTCTGCCCATGTCCCACCTGCACATTCAAACGCCCTACTTCGAATCACGCGCACTGAGCCACTCCTCGGGACGCAGTGTCTGGCTCAAGATGGAGGCGTTGCAGCCTCCTGGCTCCTTCAAAATACGTGGTGTCGGCTTGAAGTGCCAGGAGGCCGTCAAGCAGGGAGCCACCCGATTGATTTCTTCTTCGGGAGGCAATGCCGGGATCGCAGTCGCTTACGCGGGCCGCCAGCTGTCCATTCCTGTCACCGTCGTTGTTCCAGAGACCACGACCGACAGAGCCAAGGCCTTGATCAGGCAGGAAAACGCGGATGTGGTGGTGCATGGGGCCTCCTGGCAAGAGGCCAACGCCTTGGCGGTATCCATGGTGGGCGCGGGTGATGCCTTTGTGCATCCGTTTGACGACGCGCTGCTGTGGCGTGGCCATGCATCCATGGTCGATGAAATGGCTCAAGCTGCAGACGCGCCAGATGCCATCGTGCTGTCGGTCGGGGGCGGTGGACTGCTTTGTGGTGTCCTGGAAGGCCTGCACAGAAACGGCTGGTCAGGCATACCGGTCATTGCCGTGGAAACCAGGGGCGCGGATTCTTTGGCGCAGGCGGTCAAGGCGGGGTACCCGATAGAGCTGCCGGCCATCCAAAGCATTGCGTCTTCGCTGGGCGCACGCCAGGTCGCCCAACAAGCCTTCGATTGGACGACCCGACACACCATCCATAGCGTCGTGGTCAGTGACCAGCAGGCCGTCAGGGCGTGCGAGTCCTTCATTCAAGACCAGCGCATCGTGGTTGAGCCTGCCTGTGGTGCAGCGCTGGCCGCTGTCTACGACCATGTTGAAGAGATTCGCGCCTATCAAAAGGTCGCCGTCATCGTCTGCGGTGGTGTGACGGCGACCCTCGCACATTTGAAAAACTGGGGCAGTTGAGACGGTTTGAAACGGTGTGAGCCATGGTGCCGATGGGTGACGCCCCCACCCCGCTGGTGGTGCCCGCCGAGTTGCCAATTCACTCCGGGGCAAAACGCGTGTGCCTGCTACCCACCACGGTCTTCTTCTTGGCAATATCCCAGAAAGCCCGCGCCAGCGGCGACAGTCTGGCCACATCCAGGCATGCCAGCCCCACCGTGCGTGGCTGCGCAGGCCACAGAGGACGGTAAACCACCCCTTGCGGCGCATCCGGCAAGGCCAGCCGTGCCGCCATCGACACCGCCAGGCCGCGCCGCACAAATTCCAGAATCGACACGATTTGCGTGAAGTGGTACAGCACCTGGGGACGTGCGCCGTGCTTTTGCAAAATCGGCACGATGACCGGGCCGCAACCGGCTTCGGTCAACACAAAATCCAGCCCCGTCAAGGCCCTAATGGGCACGGCTTCCAGTTCAGCCAAAGGGTGGCCCATCGGCACAATGGCCACAAACTCGTCTTGTACCAGTGGCAAGACCTCAAAGCGCTCATTGGGGGCCACCACAAAGCCAATTTCTACCCGCTTTTGCAGCAGCCATTGGTCCACCACATCGTCACTTTCTTCCTCGATACGCACCTGTACCTGAGGGTGGGCCTTTTTGAAGGTTTCCAGCCAGGGCGGCAGCAAATGGGTGGTGGAAGTCGGACCAAAGGAGCCGATGCGCAACGTGCCGGTTTTCAGCTCACGTGCGTCCACGGCCTCTTGTGCCATGGTGGCGGCCAGCGCGGTCATCTCGCGGGCGCGCTGCAAGAGACGATCCCCGGCATTGGTCATGCGCACGCCTGAAGCATCGCGCTGCGCGAGCTTGACACCCAACTGCGTCTCCAGCGCACGCAGTGCATGGCTGACAGCGGACTGGGTGGTGCCCAATCGCATGGCCGCGCGCGAAAAACTCTGGCACTCTGCCAAGGCAATCAGGACTTCGAGCTGAACCAGGGTCATGATGAGTGAATGCTCATTTGAAAGTGAAGATATTAACCATTAATCTCATGCTCAATTTCACTTTGACACATCACAATGACCGTGACCCACTCCCCTCTCGCCACCCCTCCACTGATGGGCCTGTACCTGCGCTTGACCTGCGTGCCCGCCATCTGGGGCGGCACCTTCATCGCGGGCCGCATCGTCTCCGCCCATCTGCCGGCTGCCAGTGCAGCATTCATCCGTTTTGTGCTGGCCTCACTGGCGCTGTTGCTGGCCCTGCACCTGTCGCAAGGCCTGCGTGCTCTCACCCACATCAGCCGCCGCCAACTGTTGGGCACCATGGCCTTGGGTGCCACCGGCATCTTTGCCTATAACCTGTTTTTCTTCAATGCGCTGGTAAGCATGCCCGCAGGCCGAACATCGCTGATCGTGGCGCTCAACCCGGCGATCACGCTGCTGGTCGCTGCCGTTTTGTTGGGTGAACGTCTGTCCGCCACCCGCTGGCTGGGCGTGGGGTTGGCCTTGCTGGGGGTGTGGATTGTGGTGACCCACGGCGACCTGGCGCAGCTGATGCAGTCAGTGGGCAAGGGTGAGCTGTCCATGCTGGGCGCGGTTTGCGCCTGGGCGGCTTACACGCTGATAGGGCGACGTGTGCTGCAAGGCCTGTCACCCCTGCTGGCCACACTGTGGGCTGCGATATGGGGGGCGCTGTTTCTGGGCGTGATGGCGGTGCGCGATCTGCCCACGCTGCGGTCTGGGTCTTTCACCATCGACGTGTGGCTCAGCCTGGCATTTCTCGGCGTGTTGGGCACGGCGGTGGCTTTTGTCTGGTATTACGAAGGGATCACCAAGCTGGGCGCGGCGCGCACCGTGGTGTTCAACAACCTGGTGCCGATTTTTGGCGTGTTGCTGGGATGGTTGCTGCTGGACGAATCGGTCAGCGCCAGCGTGATCTTTGGGGGCGGCATGGCGGTGCTGGGCATTTTCCTGGTGAACCGCGTCAAGGTCTGAGGCGAAACAAGGAAAAATGCACTCCAGCCCGCGAAACAACTCCGT
>NZ_JAQTWM010000033.1:0-25436 GCF_028689305.1 Rhodoferax sp.
CACCCGTATGAAGGCAACCGCATTGACGAAGAGCAGTTCTTCACCCTGCAACTCAACGGTGCCGCCACCCTGACCAGCGTGCAAGCCAACCTCTGGTGCACCGTCGAAGGCCTGGGCGAACGGGTCGCCGTGCGGCTGATTGAAGGCAAGGAACGCACCGCCCTGCTCAAATCCCAAGGCCTGGACAAAGCCGCCGAAAAAGCCCCCTTGAGCATCGTGACCCTGGCCTGCAACCGCCGCCTGCCACCCTCAGCCAAGGTGCAACTGGTGTATGGCAAAGGCGTGGCCACCCCAGCGGCCCCGGGCGCTGCCGCAGGCATCGCCAATTCGGTGGAGCGGCGTTTCAGCTTCAAGGTACGCGAGCCGTTTGCCGCCAGTTTTTCCTGTGAGCGCGAAAACGCCCAGTCGGCCTGCCTGCCGATCCGCCCGATGCACCTGAGCTTCAACGCGCCGGTGCCGCGCAAGCTGCTCGACGGCATTCGCCTGAACTCTGACAAAGACAGCTTCAAACCGGTGTTTGACGACAACAACGCCGATGCGGACGGCGACAGCGTCACCAGCAGCGTGTCGTTCAAACTGATTCTCCCGGAGCAAACCAGCTTCTCCCTGGTGCTGCCCAAAGACTTCCAGGATGCCTCTGGCCGCACGCTGCGCAACGCCAACAGTTTTCCACTCAAGGTGGCCACCGGCCCGATGCCGCCGCTGGCCAAATTTGCGGCCGCACCCTTCGGCATCGTCGAGCGCCTGGCCGAACCCGATGGCGTGGCCATGCTGCCGGTCACCCTGCGCCATGTCGAAGCCGCCCTGCCCGTTCAGGGGCTGACACCGACAGGGCAGGTCAGTGCGCTCAACCCAACAACCGATGCCGACATCATTGCCTGGTTCAGAAAGGTGCAGCGTTATGACAGTTTCAGCGTACCACGCCAACTGGCCAGCGCCGATGTGCGCGGCCCCCTGCCCAAAATCATCGGCCGGGACGACAAGACCGAGGTACAAAGCCGTATGGTGTCGCTGTTGCAAGGCCAGGCCGGGGTCAAAACGCTGGACTTGCCCAAGCCCGTCAACAACGACCCGCGCCCGTTTGAGGTGGTCGGCATTCCCTTGTCACCGGGTTTTCATGTGGTGGAGATCGCTTCGCAAAAACTTGGCGCCTCACTGCTGGACGGCCGCCACGGCAGCCCACGCACCATGTATGTCCGCACCTCGGCGTTGGTCACCAACCTGGGCGTGCACTTCAAGCTCGGGCGCGAAAACGCCCTGGCCTGGGTCACCACGCTGGACAAGGGCGCCCCGGTGCCCAATGCCCAGGTCCGTGTGTCCGACTGCCGTGGCCGCCAGGTCGCCAGTGGCACCACCAACGCCCAGGGCGTAGCCAGCCTGAGCGGCATCAATCCCGAGCCCCCCAACTGCCATGGCGACGAGGGTTACAGCGACGCCTACTTTGTCAGCGCTCGCGCCGTGCAATCGGGCGTGCAAGACCTGGCCTTCACCTGGAGCGACTGGAACCGCGGCATCGAACCCTGGCGCTTCAACCTGCCCACCAGCCGTGAGGCCCGGCCGGATGAAGTGGCGCACACCATTTTTGACCGCACCTTGTTGCGCGCCGGTGAAACCGTGTCGATGAAACATGTGTTGCGCAGCGAGACCTCGCACGGCTTTGGCCTGCCGGCCCAGACACCCGCCACCCTGGTGGTCACCCATGTCGGCAGTGGCCAGCAATACACCCAACCACTGGTCTGGCGCCAAACCGCTACCGGCGGCCTGAGTGCAGAAAACAGCTTTGCCATCCCACCCGCAGCTAAGCTGGGCACTTATGAAGTCGAGCTGCGTGGCGGTGAGCGCCAGCGCAGTTTTTTCAGTGGTCAGTTCCGGGTCGAGGAGTTCCGCTTGCCGGTACTTGAAGGCCGCATCACCCCGAGCGACAAAAAAGCGCTGGTGAATGCGAAGACGGTGCCGGTGGACGTCCAGGTCAACTACGTTTCAGGTGGCGGTGCCGCCCGGCTTCCGGTGCGGGTGTCGGCACTGGTGCGCGGCAAGTCCCTGAGCTTCAATGATTTTGAGGGCTTCAGCCTTTCCCCCCCCCGTGACCGGAACGACACCAGCACCGAGGGTGAAGAAGAAGCCGCCACCACCCAGGATGCGCAGGTCATCGCCAACAAATTGCCGCTGACACTGGACAAGAATGGCGCGGGCAAGCTGACCATCGACCAACTGCCGGCCAAACGCACGCCGCAAGAACTGCTGCTGGAAGCCAGCTACGCCGACCCCAATGGCGAGGTGCAAACCATCCGCAGCACCCACACCCTGTGGCCCGCTGCCGTGGTGGCCGGTATCAAGACCGAAGGCTGGGTGTCGAGCCGCCAGAAGATCAAGTTCCAGGCGCTGGCGCTGGACCTGACCGGCAAACCACAGGAAGGCGTGGCGCTGGAGGTCAAAGCCACCGCCCGCATCGTCACCACCAGCCGCAAGCGCATGGTGGGCGGCTTCTACACCTACGACAACAAAACCACGCTCAAGGAACTCGGTAGCGTATGCAGCGGCAAGAGCGACTCGCGCGGCCTGCTGCTGTGTGAAACCAGCCTGAACGAAGCCGGAGAAGTCGAACTGGTGGTCACCGCCAAAGACAGCGCGGGCAACAGCATCCAGGCCGCCAGCAGCGTCTACGTCACCAAACAAGGCGAGCTGTGGTTTGGTGGCGAGAACACCGACCGCATCGACCTGCTGCCCGAGAAAAAGAGTTACCAGCCGGGCGAGACCGCCAAGTTCCAGGTGCGCATGCCGTTCCGCTTTGCCACCGCGCTGGTGGCCGTGGAGCGCGAAGGCATCATCGAGACCGAGGTGGTCAAGCTCAACGGCCAAGACCCCACGGTGCAAGTCAAGGTCAAGGACGGCTGGGGCCCCAATGTGTATGTGAGTGTGCTGGCCCTGCGCGGCCGCCTGCGCGAGGTGCCGTGGTACAGCTTCTTCACCTGGGGCTACAAGTCGCCACGCGAGTGGTGGACCTCGTTCTGGTACGAGGGCCGCGAATACGTGGCCCCGACCGCACTGGTGGACTTGAGCAAACCCGCCTTCCGCCTGGGCGTGGCCGAAATCCGCGTCGGCACCCAGGCCCACCAGCTGAACGTGAGCGTCAAGGCCGACAAGGAAAGCTACGCCGTGCGCAGCCAGGCCAAAGTGACGATCAACGTCAAGCTGCCCAACGGCCAGCCCGCCGCGAATGCCGAAGTGGCGCTGGCCGCCGTGGACCAGGCCCTGCTGGAACTGAAGCCCAACACCAGCTGGAACCTGCTCGATGCCATGCTGCAGCGCCGCTCCTGGGGCGTGGAAACGTCCACCGCGCAAATGGAAATCATTGGCCGCCGGCACTATGGCCGCAAGGCCGTGCCGGCAGGCGGCGGCGGTGGCCACAGCGGCGCACGTGAGCTGCTGGACACCCTGCTGCTGTGGAACCCCGCCGTCAAGCTCGATGCCAACGGCAGCGCCACGGTGATGGTGCCGCTCAACGACGCGCTGACCACCTTCAAAATCGTTGCCGTGGCCGATGCCACCACCGGTCTGTTTGGCACCGGGTCGACCAGCATCCGCGCCACGCAAGACCTGCAGATCATCAGCGGCCTGCCACCCTTGGTGCGTGAAGACGACCAGTTCCGCGCCCAGATCACCCTGCGCAACACCACCAAGCAGGCCATGAAGGTGCAAGTCACGCCACGCGCAACGCTATTGAATCTAGAGCAACAGACCGTGGATATACCTGGTCTAGAGGCCAAAGAAGTCTCTTGGATGGTGACCGCCCCGGCGCAGCTGGCGCAAAGCCGGTTTGAGTCGATCTTGTGGGAGATTGAGGCCAAAGACACCGTCAGCGGTGCGCGTGATGCGCTCAAGGCCAGCCAGCGCATCATCCCTGCTGTGCCGCTCACGGTGCAGCAGGCCACGCTGGTGCAGGTGGACAAGGCCTTCACACTGGAGGTGGCTCCGCCTGCCGATGCGCTGCCCGGTCGAGGTGGCCTGAAGCTGTCGCTGCAACCCAAGCTGGCCGAAGGTCTGCCTGGTGTCAAAGACTGGTTTGCCTCCTACCCCTTTGCCTGCCTGGAACAAAAAACCAGCAAGAGCGTGGGCCTGCGCAATGGCAAACTGTGGCAGACCGTGGCTGCGCAAATCCCCAGCTACCTCGACAGCGACGGCCTAGCCAACTACTTCCCACCGCGTGACGGCGAGGCCAACCACGGCAGCGACACCCTCACCGCCTACCTGCTGGCCGCCACCCATGAGGCCGCCGGCATTGACCCCGCTTTTGCGCTGAGCGACGAGGTGCGTGCCCCGATGGAGCGCGGCCTGATCGCCTTTGTGGAAGGCAAGATCCAGCGCAACTTCTGGAGCCCGCACAAGGATTTGGACGTGCGCAAACTCGCCGCCATCGAAGCCCTGTCGCGCTACGGCAAGGCGCAGGGCCGGATGCTGGGGTCCATCACCATCGCGCCCAACCAATGGCCCACCCATGCGGTGATCGACTGGCTGAACATCCTCAAACGTGTGCCAGACGTGCCCGAGCGTGACAAGCGTCTGGCCGAGGCCACCCAAATACTGAAGAGCCGCATCAGCTACCAAGGCACCAAGATGATCTTCAGCAGCGAAAAAGACGACTACTGGTGGTGGCTGATGCAAAACGGCGACGTGAACACCGCCCGCCTGATCCTGGCCGTGCTGGACGACCCGGCCTGGAAAGACGACATGGGCCGCCTGGCCAACGGCTTCATCAGCCGCCAGCAAAACGGCGCCTGGCACACCACCACCGCCAACCTGTGGGGCGGGCTGGCATTGGAAAAATTCAGCGCCAAGTTTGAGGCCGTGCCGGTGGCGGGCAGCACCAAGGCAACCCTGAGCACGGGTTCTGCCGCCGTGGACTGGAGCAAGGTCGAGCGCATCAAAGCCACCGATGCCTCCGGTGCCGCGCACCAGACCACCTGGTTTGGCGCACCCGCCGCTCCAGGCAACCTAAAAAACAACAGCATGTTCCTGCCCTGGCGCAAGGCCCCCGGCAACGAAGGACTCAAAGACAGCCTGAATGTCACCCACCAGGGCAGCGGCAAACCCTGGCTCACATTGCAGTCGGTGGCCGCCATCCAGTTGAAGGAACCATTCAACGCCGGTTACCAGATCAAGAAAACCATCACCCCCGTGGAGCAGGCCAACAAGAGCCTGCCCGCCGGCACCTACACCCGGGGCGACGTGTTACGCATCACGCTGGAGGTGAACGCCAGTGCCGACATGACCTGGGCCGTGATCACCGACCCGGTGCCCGGCGGCGCGACCATTCTGGGCAGCGGCCTGGGCCGCGACAGCGAGATCGCCACCCAGGGCGAGAAGCGCGAAGGCGACAGCTGGGGTGCGTTTGAAGAACGCAGCTTCGAGTCCTTCCGCAGCTACTACGAATACCTGCCTAAAGGCGTGGTCAAGATGGCATACACCATCCGCCTGAACAACGTCGGCGAGTTCTCGCTCCCGCCCTCGCGCGTGGAAGCCATGTACGCGCCGGAGATGTTTGGCGAGGCGCCCAATGCACGGGTGAAGGTGGTGGCAGCGAAATGAAACTGCGCACGGTTTTAACGGTATTCACGTGGGCAGGCCTGAACGCAGTAGCGGGTGCCCCAACCAGAAGGCAGCCATAACGCCTTGTGCGCCACCGCTGTTGCACCCCCTACCCCCGCCGCAGCCCTTCGAACATCGCCACCAGGCAGCGCTTGGCATCTGCCAGCGCAACGCTGATATCGGATTCATCGGCAGGCAGCGAATCCATGGCGCCATAGAGCGCCCCCAAGACAATACGCGCCAGGCGCTCAGGATCGTGGCCCTGCAAGATGCCGCGGGCTTGCAAGCGGTCAATGCTGGCCCGCATCGCCCCCAGGCCCTGGCGCTGGCGAATCTCGCCCCACACTTGCGCCCCCAGCACAGCGGGGGCCTCCACCAGCATCAGGCGGCGCACGGGCGCATTGGCACCGGCTTGCAGCACGGTGTCGATGCTGGCCAGGAAAGCCTCCCACGGTGTGCCACCCTGGCTGATGACAGCGGCCTGCGCGTTGGCGGCCTGCTGCACCAGCTGCGCATCCACCTGTTCCACCACGGCGGCGAACAGGCCTTTTTTGTCACCGTAATGGTGGTACAGCGCCCCCACGGTCACATTGGCATCGGCGCAGATGCTGCCCACCGGGGCTTTTTCATAACCCTGTGCGCTGAACCAGCGCAGCGCGGCCAGTTGCAGTGCCGCCTGGGTGTTGCTGGCGTTTTCCTTGCGGCCGTCGCGCTTGAGGGGGGTGTCTGTCACGGTGAAGGTGTCCGGTTGCTGGACAAAAATTGTAGGCTGGCATCGCCGGTCTTTACAAACATAACATGATTATGTATTCTCTAAACCCTTCCAATCAACCCGAGACCGTTGCCATGTCTATTGCCGCCCAAATCCTGATCGCCCTGGTGTGCCTGATCCACGTCTACATCTTCCTGCTGGAAACCGTGCTGTTCAAAACCCGCGGGGCCAAGGTGTTTGGCATCCCGAAGGCGGAGGTCGAATCGCGGGCGGTGGCCATGTCCAACCAGGGGGTGTACAACGGTTTTCTGGCGGCGGCGGCGCTGCTGGGCCTGGTCTACCCCGACCCGGCGATTGCCAAGGCCTTTGCCACCTTCGGCCTGGGCTGTGTGGCGGTAGCGGGCATCTGGGGTGCAGTGACGGTGATGATCCGCATCCTGTACATCCAGACCGTGCCGGCGCTGCTGGGGTTGGTGGCGCTGTATTGGCTGTGAAGTCAATTGCAGGACGGAATGCTATTATTATGATAGCTTATCAAGCAAATGATACGCGGGCTAGAGGCCATTTAGACTTAAAAACATCAGGAGTGGCGACTGTCCCCGCCCACCACAACAGGGACAGTCTGCCCCCAGCCCCTCAAGCTGCCCGACGCGCCAGCACCGCCTGTGACAACACCTCGAGGCAGGCCACCGAGTCCTCCCAGCCCAGACAGGCATCGGTGATGCTCTGGCCATAAGCCAGCTTGTCGGTTTTGTCCTTGCCCGGGGTGAATTTTTGGGCGCCAGGGTTCAGGTGACTTTCCACCATCACGCCAAACACCTGGCGGGAACCACCGGCAATCTGGGCCGCGATGTCACGTGCCACGTCCAGCTGTTTTTCATGCTGTTTGCTGCTGTTGGCGTGGCTGCAATCGACCATCAGACTTGGTGTCAGTTTCGATTTTTCCAGCTCGGCGCAGGCTGCAGCCACACTGGCGGCGTCGTAATTGGGTGCCTTGCCACCACGCAGAATCACATGGCAATCCTTGTTGCCCTTGGTCTGGACAATGGCGACCTGGCCATTTTTATGAACAGACAAAAAGTGGTGGCCACCCGCTGCGGCGTGAATGGCATCGGTGGCGATCTTGATGTTGCCATCGGTGCCATTCTTGAAACCAATCGGTGCCGACAAGCCGGAAGCCAGCTCACGGTGCACCTGGCTTTCCGTGGTGCGCGCACCAATGGCGCCCCAGGAGATCAGGTCGCCCAAATATTGGGGCGAGATCACGTCCAGAAATTCGCTACCGGCGGGCAGGCCCAGGCGGTTGATTTCGATGAGCAGCTGGCGCGCCATGCGCAGTCCTTCGTCAATGCGAAAGCTCTCATCCAGATAGGGGTCATTGATCAACCCCTTCCAGCCCACCGTGGTACGCGGTTTCTCGAAATACACCCGCATCACGATCTCCAGTGAATCCGCGTATTTTTCACGCTGCGCCTTGAGCTTGTGGGCGTACTCGATGGCCGCCGCCGGGTCGTGAATGGAGCACGGTCCGATGATCACCAGCAGTCGATCATCCTTGCCGACCATGATGTTGTGAATGCTGCGCCGGGTGGCGCTGATCATCCCTTCAACCGCAGAGCCCTTGATTGGGAAGAACCGGATCAGATGTTCGGGAGGGGGTAACACGGTGATGTCCTTGATGCGTTCGTTGTCCGTCTGGCCGGTACGGTCAGTGGCGTTGGCGTTCAAAGACGTGGTCCAGGCATCGTTCTCGGCAGTGGCTTTGGTGGTCATGAGCAGTTCCTTCGTTCGTTGCAATCAAAAAGGCATAAAAAAACCGCCGGGTTGGCCGGCGGTTTTTGAGGAATCAGGACGTTTGGTTTGGGTACGTTCAGAACTCTCTACCGCCGCAGGCGCTTGAGAACCAAAAATAGCCAAAGAAAAAATACACTGACTTCATGGGTTTCAACTGTAGCACAGTCGTTTCACGGCAAACTGACAGCTCAGGCGGTACCACCCACCGTCAAGCCATCCAGACGCAGGGTGGGCTGCCCCACCCCTACCGGCACACTCTGGCCTTCTTTGCCGCAAGTCCCCACACCACTGTCGAGTTTCATGTCGTTGCCAATCATGCTGACACGCTTGAGACATTCCGGCCCGCTGCCTACCAGGGTGGCGCCTTTGACCGGATACTGAATCTTGCCGTTCTCAACCCAATAAGCTTGGCTGGCAGAGAAGACGAACTTGCCCGAGGTGATGTCCACCTGTCCACCACCAAAGTTGGTGGCATACAGACCTTTCTTGATGCTGGCCACAATCTCTTCGGGCGCCTTGTCACCACCGAGCATGTAGGTGTTGGTCATGCGCGGAATCGGCACATGGGCATAACTCTCGCGTCGGCCATTGCCGGTGGGGCTCACGCCCATCAGGCGCGCATTCATCGCGTCCTGGATATACCCCCTGAGAATGCCGTCTTCAATCAGCACATTGCGGCCACTGGGATTGCCTTCGTCGTCCACATTGAGCGAGCCACGGCGGTCGGCAATGGTGCCGTCGTCCAGCACCGTCACGCCTTTGGCAGCCACTCGTTGTCCAATGCGGCCACTGAAGGCGCTCGACCCCTTGCGGTTGAAGTCGCCTTCGAGCCCGTGACCAATGGCTTCATGCAGCAAGATGCCCGGCCAGCCAGGCCCCAGCACCACGGTCATTTCGCCTGCAGGAGCGGGGCGCGCCTCGAGATTGATCAGCGCGGCACTGACCGCTTCGTCCACATACTGGCCAATCAGGGCATCGTCAAAATAGGCAAAACCAAAACGCCCACCGCCACCGGCCGATCCGACTTCACGGCGACCTTTTTGCTCGGCAATCACCGTCACACTCAGACGCACCAGCGGTCGCACATCTGCCGCCAGGGTGCCATCGGCCCGCGCCACCAGTACCACGTCGTACTCGGCAGCCAAACCCGCCATCACTTGCGCAACGCGGGGATCCTTGGCGCGCGCCAGCTTTTCGACCTTTTCCAACAAGTTGACCTTGGCGGTGCTGTCCAGACTGGCAATCGGGTCCAGGCCAGCGTACAAAGAACGCGATGAAGCTATCTTTTTAATAGCAGACTTGACTTTACCTGTCCGGGCTGAGGCCGAAATTGTTCTCACGGTTCGGGCGGCATCCAGCAGCGAGGCCTCCGAGATATCGTCCGAGTAGGCAAAGGCGGTTTTCTCGCCACTCACAGCACGTACGCCCACCCCTTGGTCAATGGAGAATGAACCGGTTTTGACAATACCCTCCTCCAGACTCCAGCCTTCCGAACGGGTGTACTGGAAATACAAGTCAGCTTCATCGACCTGATGCGCCTTGATCTCCGCCAAAGCACGCCCCAGATGAGCCTCATCCAGCCCAAAGGGGGTCAACAACAGTGATCGGGCAATCGCCAGACGCTCAAGGGTAGGTTCACGTGAAATCATGCGCCTGATTCTAGGGCTTGACGTTCAGCCTGCTGGCCGATGCCACGGCTTCACTCACGAAGTTCAATGACATTCAAATACTGGCCCAAATCGCGGAAATAGCGCCATGGATCTCATGGCTACGGAATCGCACGTGGATAATGTGCCAACTTATACATACAGTCATGTCGCGCACCCGTTTCGGATTTGCCAAGCCGCTTCGTCCAACCCTGGTGGCCGGAATGGTTTTTTGCCTCTGCCTGCTGATCAGCAGTGGCATCATCTGGCATCTGGAACGCAACCGTCTGCAGGCCGCGCGCGTCAGCCTGTACAACCAGGCCAGTGACCACGCCACGGCCATTCAAAACAACCTGGATCGGGCGCTGTCCGCCGTTTACGCCCTGGCCACACTGGTACAGCAAAGCCGGGGACATCTTGAAAATTTCAATGAGACGGCCGAAAAAATGCTGCCGTATTACCCCGGTGTGTCCATCCTGATCCTCGCGCCGGGAGGCATCATCAGCCACGCGGTTCCTATTGCTGGCAACGAGAAGGCCATCGGCCTGAATCTGCTTCAGGACCCGGTGATGCAGGCCGAAACACAGTTGGCGCGCAACACCGGCAAACTGACGCTGGCTGGCCCGCTGGCACTGCGACAAGGTGGTCTCGGACTGGTGGCAAGATTGCCGATCTTTCTTGATCGTCCCCAACAGACGCCGGAATTCTGGGGTTTCACCAATGTCGTTTTGCGCTTTCCAGAAGCCCTGGAATCGGCCCGCTTGCCCGAGCTGGCCCGTCGTCATCTTGACTACCGCCTGTGGCGGATCAATCCTGAGACCGGACAGCTCCAGACCATTGCAGAATCTGGTCCGGTAGCCCTGATTGATCCGGTGCGCATCAGCTTCACCGTTCCCAACGGCGCCTGGACACTCAGTGTGGCGCCACGGACAGGCTGGGGCGACCCTGAGGGACTGAGCACAAAAATCGCTGCCGGACTATTGACCTCGTTGATCCTGGCCTATCTGGCCAAGCTCCAGATGCGCCAGCTGGCCTACAAAACCAGTCTCGAAATGCAGGTGGCCGAACGTACGGCCGACATCCGCACCTCACAAATGCAATTGGCAGCCACCCTGGAGGCCATTCCAGACCTGCTGTTCGAGATGGATATCGAAGGGCGTTACATCACCTGCCATGCCCCCAGAACGAGTTTGCTGGTGGAGCCGATCAACACGCTGATAGGCAAGCTGGTCAGTCAGGTCATGCCAGCGCCAGCGGCCCAGACCGTTCTGGAAGCCTTGCAACAGGCCTACCAGTGCGAGATTTCTTATGGCAAACAGCTCAAGCTGACGTTGCCGGATGGCGAACGCTGGTTTGAATTGTCTGTTGCCCGCAAACCCGTCACACCAGGCCAAACCGCCCGCTTCATTGTGATCCTGCACGACGTCACGGCACGCATGCAGGCTGAAAGCCATGTACAACAACTGGCCTACTACGATGCGCTGACCGGCTTGCCCAACCGAAGCCTGCTTAACGAACGCATCCACCAGACGTTGACCGAATCGGCCCGCCGCAAAGAACATTTGAGCCTGATGTTCCTGGATCTGGATCACTTCAAGAACATCAATGACACGCTGGGTCACCGCATTGGTGACCAGATGTTGGTGATCCTGGCCGAACGCATGCAAAAAACCATTCGCGAGCAGGATACCGTGGCCCGGCTTGGGGGGGATGAATTCATTTTTCTGCTGCCTGACACAGGGGTGCGTGGTGCAGCCCGCGTTGCCGAAAAGCTTCTGTACGCCATCAGTCAACCAGTCAGTGTCGCGTCACATGAACTGTGTGTCACCCCCTCCATCGGTATCGCCATTTACCCGGAGGACGGCCAGGATGCCGACAGCCTGTCCCAACACGCTGATGTGGCGATGTATCGGGCCAAAAATGCCGGACGCAACAGCTTTCAGTTTTTTATCAACGACATGCAGGCCGATGCCGCACGCTCCCTGCTGCTGGACAACGAGTTGCGCCGCGCCCTCGAACGTGGCCAATTTCAACTGCATTACCAACCCCAGGTATCGATTCACACCGGCCAGGTGGTTGGCGTCGAGGCCCTGCTGCGTTGGAACCACCCCGAACTGGGGCAGGTCTCACCCGCAGAATTTATCCCGGTAGCGGAGACTAACGGGCAAATTCTCCCGATTGGTGAATGGGTGTTGCGTACCGCCGTGGCACAAGCCAAGAAGTGGCACACCATGGCTTTGCCCGAGATGACCGTCGCCGTCAACCTGTCTGCCGTGCAATTTCGTCAGCCTCATCTGGTGGGGCTGGTCGACACCATCTTGACCAAAGAGGGCGTGCCCGCACATTGGCTGGAACTCGAACTCACCGAAAGTGTGGCGCAGCAGGATCCGGAAAACGCCATGATCATCATGAAGCAATTTCATCGACTCGGCGTCCGTCTGTCGATCGATGATTTTGGAACCGGCTACTCTTCTTTGAGTTATCTCAAGCGTTTTGCGGCCCATCAGCTCAAAATCGATAAATCTTTTGTTTCGGACATCACCCGTGACGCCGACGATCTGACCATCGTTCGCGCCATCATCAGTATGGCCCGTAGCCTCGGTCTCTCTACCATCGCAGAAGGGGTGGAGACCGCAGAGCAGTTGGAACTGCTCCGCCAGGAAGGTTGTGACGAGGTGCAGGGATACCTGTTATGCAAGCCGCTGCCAGCCGACGAACTGGAGGCTTTTCTGCGCAGCCAGCCCGACCATCACTGACACTTTTTACGATTGCACCAGCCGCTTTGACTTGGCAATCGACATCAGGATCCCCAAACCCAGGCCAAGCGTGACCATGGCCGTGCCACCATAGCTGATAAAGGGCAACGGCACTCCCACCACCGGCAGGATGCCGCTGACCATACCCATGTTCACAAACGCATAACTGAAAAAAATCATCGCCATGGCGCCGGCCAGCAGGCGGGCAAACACCGTTGGCGCATCCAGCGCGATGGCCAACGCACGCATCACCAAAAAAACAAATGCTGCCATCAGGAGCAAATTGCCGAACAAGCCAAATTCCTCGGAAAACGCCGCAAAGATAAAGTCGGTGGTGCGCTCCGGGATGAATTCCAGGTGCGTTTGTGTGCCCTGCATGAACCCCTTGCCCCAAAAACCACCAGAGCCAATCGCAATCATGCCCTGAATGATATGAAAACCCTTGCCCAAAGGATCGCGTGACGGGTCCAGCAGCGTACACACACGCTGCTGCTGATAATCATGCAGTAGCGGCCAGCGCACGCCATCCGCACACAACTCAGGTTCAAACACCACCAGCAGCGTGACGCCAACCAGCCCCAACAGCAAGGGGGGGGCGACAAGTTTCCAGCTCAAACCAGCAAAAAAAATCACCGACACCCCTGCGACCAGCACCAACAAAGCCGTGCCCAAGTCCGGCTGTTTCATGATCAACCCGACCGGCACGATCAACAGTGCCCCAGCCACCAGAAAATCAAGCGGGCGCAACTGCCCTTCACGCTTCTGGAACCACCATGCCAGCATCAGCGGCATGGCAATTTTGAGAATTTCGCTGGGTTGAATGATGACCCCCACATTCAGCCAGCGCCGGGCTCCTTTTTTGGTGACACCAAACACCGCCACCGCAATCAACAAGGACACCCCCAACACATAAAGAGGCACCGCCAGAGCCATGAGTCGCTGCGGAGGAATCTGCGCCACGACAAACAGGATGAAGCCGGCAAACAGCATATTGCGGCCATGCGCCTCAAACCGGCTGCCATGGTCATACCCTGACGAATACATGATCAGCAGTCCGGCACATCCCAGCATGAACACCGCAAAGGCCAGTGGTCCATCAAAACCGGCCAGCCAGGGTGACAGACGGCGCAACAGGGAGGGGCGTTCAAAAACCAGTGACATGCGAGGTGATTATCACGCCCCAGCCCTGATCTGCAGCGGGATGGTCACTGGTCCGTCATTGGTCAGATGAACCTGCATGTCGGCACCAAACTGCCCGGTCTGCACCACAGGATGCCGCAGACGCGCCTGCGATACAAAGTATTCGTACAGTCTGCGCCCCTCTGCTGGCGCCGCAGCTGCGCTGAACCCGGGGCGGTTGCCGCCAACGGTGTCTGCCGCCAAGGTGAACTGGCTGACAACCAGCAAGTCGCCCGACATTCCAGCGCCATCCATGTTCTGCACGTTGTGGTTCATTTTGCCGGCAGCATCACTGAAGATGCGTAGTTTCAGTATCTTCGCCAGCATCCGGTCAGCACATTCATCGGTATCCTCCCGCTCGGCGCACAACAATACCAACAACCCACGGCCGATGGCACCCACGACCTGACCATCAATGTCGACGCGGGCTTGACTGACCCTCTGCAGCAAAGCCATCATTCGGAACACCCCTGCCCAAACTGAACCAGGACAGACGTCATCACACCAGCGTGACCCGCGCAAACTTGCGTTTACCGACCTGAAGCACATAGGTGCCCGCACCCAGTTTGAGCCCCTTGTCGCTGACCACACAAGAGTCCACGCGCACCCCCCCACCATCAATGAGACGATTGCCTTCACCACTGGATGCAGCCAGACCCGCGGATTTCAGCAGCGCACCAATACCCCAAGCGGCGCCCCCATCACCCAACGGCAAACTGAGTTCGGGAATTTCATCCGGGATGCCACCCTTGCTCCGGTTGACGAAGTCCTGCTCGGCAGCATCAGCCGCTGCGGCGTTATGAAAACGGGTGGTAATTTCCTTGGCCAACGCCACCTTGGCGTCCTTCGGGTTGCGTCCACCGGCCACTTCTGCCTTTAAGGCCATGATGTCGGTTTCAGACCGAAAGGACAACAAGGTATACCAACGCCACATCAGCACATCAGAAATACTGAGTATCTTGGCGAACATGGTGTTGGCGTCTTCGCTGATGCCAATGTAGTTGTTTTTGCTTTTTGACATTTTCTCAATGCCATCAAGCCCTTCCAGCAAGGGCATGGTCAAGATGCATTGAGGCTCTTGCCCATACTCCTGCTGCAAATGCCGACCCATCAACAAGTTGAACTTCTGATCGGTCCCGCCCAGCTCCAAATCAGACTTGAGTGCCACCGAGTCATAGCCCTGCATCAGTGGATATAAAAACTCATGGACACTGATGGGCGTACCTGCAGTGAAGCGATCGTGAAAATCATTACGCTCCATCATGCGCGCAACCGTATAACGAGAGGCCAGTTGAATCATGCCAGTAGCACCCAGCGGCTCACACCACTCGCTGTTGTACCGGATTTCGGTCTTGGCTGGGTCAAGCACCAAACTCGCCTGACGGTAATAGGTTTCAGCGTTGAGCTTGATCTGTTCTGGCGTCAGCGGTGGACGAGTGGTATTGCGCCCCGATGGGTCACCAATCAGGCTGGTGAAATCGCCAATCAGAAAAATAACCTGGTGCCCCAGATCCTGCAATTGCCGCAACTTGTTCAAGACCACCGTGTGGCCAATGTGAATGTCGGGGGCCGTGGGATCCAAGCCAAGTTTGATGCGCAACGGTGTACCGGTGGTTTCGGAACGGACCAGCTTTTTCACCCAATCCTCCTGTGGAATCAGTTCCTCACAGCCGCGCAGAGTGGCGGCCAAAGCCTCTCGAACGCGATCAGTTACAAAATTCTCAGCGGCTTTAACATGTGTCATAAGGGTTTTTCTGGATGCATCCGGCGGGGACGGGTTTATACTCGAAAGCTGTTTTCTGGCATGATTTTAAGTGTGTGTTTCTGCTTCAATTGATGACTTTTGTTGCACTAAGACAACACATCATTGAGAGGATTTTCTTTTGATCAATACAGCCCTCCATCACGGCAAAGCCTTGCTAACCCTCTCTGCCCATTCGCTCGCCAAGCACCCGAAACAGCTGACGGCAGCCATTGCGGCGGTATTCTTGGGTGCCGGTGGTGGCGCATGGGCATTGGCATCTCTGGGGCCAGATATTTCACAACTTCCGGTGCAGCAAGTGGTGCAGGTCGTGCAACCACAAGTTCCAGCGGTGGCATTGGAACTTCCGGCACTCACTCAAAACCTGTACCGCTCTGATGTGACCCGCAGCACAGACACTGCCGATATTTTGCTCACGCGTATGGGCGTGGACGACCCACAAGCCGCCCAATTCCTGCGTAACGACCCGCTGACCCGGCAATGGCTACTCGGGCGCAGTGGACGCAATGTCACCGTCGAGACGCAGGACGCCCAACGCCTCAGCAAATTGAGCGCCCGCTGGAGCCCCGATGACAGCGGTCAGTTCAAGCGCCTGGTGGTTGAACGTCAGCTGCAGGGTTTTACGTCACGTCTCGAAACGGCACCACTGCAGGCTGCATCCAGACTGGCCAGCGGCACAATTCACTCTTCACTTTTTGCCGCTACCGACGAAGCCGGATTGCCCGACAGTATCGCCATCCAGTTAGCCGAAATCTTTTCAGGCGATATTGATTTCCGCCGCGCCTTGCGTAAGGATGACCGTTTTAACGTGGTGTATGAAGTGCTGGAAGGGGATGGGGAACCCCTGCGCACCGGCCGCGTGCTGAGCGCTGAGTTTGTCAACGCCGGTAAGACCTTTCAAGCCATGTGGTTCCAGCCTGCAAGCAGTGAGGCCTCTAACTTGGCCAACAAGGGGGGCTATTACAACCTGGATGGGCAGAGCCTGCGTCGCGCTTTCCTGAGTTCACCTGTTCAGTTTTCACGTGTCAGTAGCGGTTTTGCCATGCGTTTTCACCCCATCTTGCAGAAATGGCGGGCTCACCTGGGAACAGACTTTGCTGCCAATACCGGCACACCCGCTCGCACGGTGGGTGATGGTGTCGTCACGTTTGCAGGCCAGCAAACCGGCTTTGGCAACGTGGTGTTCATCAAACATCGGAACAACACCGAAACGGTCTATGCACACTTGAGCAAAATTTTGGTAAAGCGCGGCGAAAGCGTCAGCCAGGGAGCCTCTATCGGATTGGTTGGCGCCACCGGCTGGGCCACGGGACCTCACCTGCACTTTGAAGTCCGCGTCAATGGTGTTCAGCAAGACCCAATGGCACTTGCACAAAAAAGTGAGACTGTTCCCGTTCCTGCCGCCGCCATTCCACTGTTCAAACAACTGGCCAGCAGCGTCAGAAGCGAACTACAGGCTGCCGCCAGCATCCAGCAGACCCAATTCGAATAGCTGCAGCTGCTGCTCTGCTGAGTACTTGACTGGCTTGTCACGTCATGCAGCCCTACTATATTGGACTGATGTCAGGCACATCCCTGGATGGTGTTGACGGGGTGCTTGCCGATTTTTCCGGCAAGCCATTGCGGATTCTGGCCAGCGCATCTGCCACTTTTGATGCTGATTTCCGTGCCGAATTGCTGGCGCTTAACACCCCATCACACAACGAGTTGCACCGTGCTGCGCGAGCCGGCAACAAAATTGCGGTCACCTACGCCGCGGTCGTTACTCAACTCCTCAAACAAGCTTCCCAACAAGGCATTCGCGCGGCCGATGTCCATGCCATTGGCGCCCATGGCCAAACCGTGCGGCATCAGCCACAACGCATTGCACCAACGGCTGATGGTATTGGCTACACCCTTCAACTGATCAATCCATCGCTGCTGGCAGAGCTCACTGGCATTGATGTGGTGGCAGACTTGCGCAGTCGTGATATCGCTGCTGGTGGACAAGGCGCCCCGTTGGTGCCCGCGTTTCATTTCCATGTTTTTGGCCAGAATGAGACCATGGTCGCCGTGCTGAATCTGGGTGGTATTGCCAACCTGAGTGTGCTGCCAGCCAGCCCGAACGCACCTGTACTGGGTTTTGACTGTGGCCCAGGCAATGCCCTGATGGACGCTTGGTGCTTACGCCATACGGGCCAACCGTTCGATGCTGGTGGTACTTGGGCGGCATCCGGTCAATGCCTGCCAGACCTGCTGCTGCAACTGCGCTCCGACCCCTATTTTGAACAGATCCCCCCGAAAAGTACGGGACGCGACCTCTTTAGCCTCTCGTGGCTGGAGGACAAGCTCCGTGGTTTTCCGGCCGTAGCGCCACAAGACATTCAAAATACCTTGACTGAATTGACCGCAAGTGTGTGCATAGATTGCGTCAACCATTACGCCAAAGAGAGCAAGCTATTGATCGTGTGTGGTGGCGGAGCCTTCAATCATTACCTGATCCAGCGCCTGCAAGCTGGGTTGCCAGGCTTGCGGGTTGACAGTTCGGCGCAGCACGGCTTACCACCGCTGCAAGTGGAAGCTGCCGCATTTGCCTGGTTGGCGCGGCAAACCCTCACACGTCAATCAGGCAACCTGCCCAGCGTCACAGGCGCCAGCGGGCCACGTATTCTGGGTGCCATTTACCCAGCCTGACGGCTTGAAAAGCCAGACAGCAAAAGCCGCCGGATCCAGCGGCTTTTTTGTGAGCGGCAGGTTAGGCCGAAAAGCTGGAGCCGCAACCACAGGTGGTGGTGGCATTGGGGTTCTTGATGACGAACTGCGCGCCTTGCAGGTCTTCCTTGTAATCAATCTCGGCACCAACCAGATATTGATAACTCATGGCATCAATGAGCAAGGACACGCCATTCTTGGTCATGGTCGTGTCATCGTCGTTGACGATCTCGTCAAAGGTGAATCCGTACTGAAACCCCGAGCACCCGCCGCCTTGCACAAAAACACGCAGCTTCAGATCGGGATTACCCTCTTCTGCAATCAAATCAGCTACCTTGGCCGCAGCACTATCAGTAAACAGGATAGGGGCTGGCATCTCGGTCTGAATATTTTCTGCAACTGCGCTCATGCAAATCTCCAGTAAATTGAATGCCAGAATACTACAACAAATTGGTCGGGAATGACGTCACTGGTTATTCGCCGCCAGTTTGAGTGTGGGCTTTTCCTCCAACAGCGCGCCCTCACCGACCAAGATCGGGCACAGTCGGCCTGCGACAATCGCACCTTGATGCATTTCAAGTGCTTGGTACGTCACATCCCCGGTAATCCGGGCCTTCGGTTGCAGCTCAAGCATGGCACGTGCCAACACGGGACCCTCCACCCGGCCATTGATGATGATGTGGTCAGCCTGCACCTCGCCTTTGACCACGGCTGACTCCGAAATCACCAGAATGCTGGGATGGTCGGTACTCCCAACGATATTACCGGTGAGTCCACCATCGACACGCAATCCATCTGAAAAAACGAAATTCCCATCAATCTGACAACCGTGAGCAATCAGACTTTTAATGGGTGGCTGCTTTTTCCTGTTGAACATAAAAATCACCTTTCTCAATCAAAGTCCGGCACCCGGCCGGGGAATACCACTCACGATAACTTGACGGTCTGCGTCGCTTTCACCACCTGCCCCTGCAAAACCTTCGCCGTGATACTCTTGACGAGCACCTGCGCGGGTGGCCGAAAAACGCCTTCGATCCGCCCATATTGTTTGACCTTGATGGTCAAAGCCCCCCCAGGTGGACCACCGGTCCAGGACTTGCCATTGGTCAGCCCCGCCAGCGTCAGCTCAAGTTGCCCCTCAAACTCCGGTGGATTTTTCGCTGCCTGCATCACCAACACTTGCCACTTGATTTCGCCCGACGGCAACACGTCTGCCTGCAATCCGCGTATCGCCAGCGTACCCGCATTGGCTCCCGCGGCAGGAATCAATTGTTCAAAAAATCCCAAATCGTCTTTCAGGCGTTGATTGTCCGCCTGTAACTGGCGGTTCATATCCACCAGCTTCTCCTGGGCCACCTTTTCGGCCGTCAAGACCGTATCGGCGGTATGCGCCACGGATTGCGCCTTGTTGCGCTCTGCTGTCAACGTTTCGATCTGGGCACGCAGGGTGTCATTCTCGAAACGCATTTGCTGCAACTGTTCCTTGGCCCCCCGGTCCAGTCCGGCAATCTCTTTGCCAAACTCAAACGCCCACAAGGCAATCGCGGCACAAAACCCCGCCACAATGGCCAACATGGCCCAGCGAAACGGCCAAGGCAAGGCGCTGCGCACAGCCATACGAGGTGCACTGACTGTCAGACGGCGAAGCAATAGACGAAGACGCATCAGCAATCACACCAAACAAAAATGCAAACAGCCGCCAGAACCTGCATTCGGGCGGCTGTTTGACATGTCGCGAGGCTTTTAACGCTTGCTGAACTGCTTGCGACGGCGAGCACCGTGCAAACCAACCTTCTTACGTTCCACTTCGCGGGCATCGCGGGTCACGAAACCGGCTTTGCTCAACTCGGACTTGAGTGTTGCGTCATAGTCGATCAGGGCACGGGTAATCCCGTGGCGCACTGCACCGGCTTGACCAGACTCGCCACCGCCAGCCACATTGACCATGATGTCAAACGTTTCGACATGGTTGGTCAGCACCAGAGGTTGCTTGCAGATCATGATCGAGGTTTCACGGCCAAAAAACTTTTGAATGTCCTTGCCGTTGACAACGATTTGACCAGAGCCTTTTTTCAGGAATACGCGGGCAACGCTGGATTTGCGACGGCCGGTACCATTGTTCCATTCACCAATCATGTGAGCTCCTTAGATTTCCAACACTTTGGGTTGCTGGGCAGTGTGCGGGTGCTCTGCACCACCATACACCTTGAGCTTCTTGATCATGGCGTAACCCAGAGGGCCTTTGGGCAACATCCCCTTGACGGCTTTTTCCAAAGCGCGGCCAGGAAATTTGGCTTGCATGTCGCGGAAGTTGGTGGAGCTGATGCCACCGGGAAAACCGGAGTGGCTGTAATACACCTTGTCCAGAGACTTGGCACCGGTCACACGCAGCCGGGCTGCATTGGTGACGATGATGAAGTCACCGGTATCGACGTGAGGCGTGTAAATGGCCTTGTGTTTGCCGCGCAAACGGAGAGCAACTTCGCTGGCTACTCGTCCGAGGACCTTGTCGGTCGCGTCAATCACAAACCACTCGTGCACGACCTCAGCGGGTTTTGCGCTGAAAGTTGACATGAGATTTCTCTTTTCTAGAGGGTTTGCTGGGCTCTTTTCCACGGTCGGCGTTCCTCTGATGGGAATCTCTTAGGTGGTGAATCCTTCGGTACGCCTTTGTTGGGACGATACCGAAACACTTCGCCGCGGAGCCACAAAATCGCTGCGAAGCCGGGCATTATACAAATTTCCCGAGCAAGCGGGTAACATCGACCCATGTTCAGTTATCGCCATGCCTTTCATGCCGGCAACCATGCCGATGTCCTCAAACACACGGTCTTGCTCGCTGTGCTACGCCACATGACCCAAAAAGACACGGCGCTGCATGTGTTTGACACCCATGCGGGCGCTGGTCTGTACCGGCTTGACGGCGACTATGCGCAAACCAGCGGTGAGGCCGCCGATGGCTACCTGAAACTCATCTCCTCACCCCCTGAAGAAGCGGTCAACCCCAAGGAAAACAAGGCGCCAGCCTTGCAGGACTATCTGGACACCGTGGCCAGCTTCAACAAACCCGGCAGCCACAAGGTGTATCCTGGCTCACCTTTTCTCATTCACCACTTGCTGCAAGCGCGCGACCGGGACCGCCTCAAACTGTTTGAACTGCACCCCACCGATGCCAAAACGCTGGCTGGCAACATCGCCCAGCTCAACGCCGGACGAATGGTCAGTGTGCTGCAGGAAGACGGCTTCGAAGGTTTGAAGAAGTTCCTGCCCCCCCCTTCGCGCCGTGCACTCGTGTTATGCGACCCCAGCTACGAAATCAAGAGTGATTACACCCGGGTGGTCGCCATGATGACCGACGCCCTCAAACGTTTTGCCACCGGCACCTACCTGGTGTGGTACCCGATCATTCCGCGTCCCGAAGCGCATGAGCTGCCACGCAAGCTCAAGACTCTGGCCAATCGCGAAGGTCGACCCTGGCTCAACGCCACATTGACCGTCAAATCCAGCAAACTCAGCACCGATAAAGAAGGCGAAGTGGTGCGCCCCGGCCTGCCCGCCAGCGGCATGTTTGTCATCAATCCGCCCCACACACTCAAGACCTCCCTGACCGTCGCACTGCGCCAGGCGGCCACGTGTCTGGCGCAGGACAAACACAAGGCCTTTGAGGTCGAAACCGGCGGTTAAAAACCGCTAGCGATAGGTTCGCACCTGCGCCGGTGCCGCCCAGGCAGCGGCCAACCACGGGTCGTCCGCCAGATGAGCCTGCAACATCGGCAGCGCATCGAGGCCCCAGAACAATCGGCCATCCACCTCAAAAGTCGGCACACCAAACACACCACGGGCAATCGCCTCTTCGGTGTTGGTCTTGAGCCGGTTTTTGACCTCGTCACTGGCGGGATCACGTTCGGGTGCCAACTGATCGGCCAAAAACTGCAGGCGCTGGGCGTCGGCGGCATCCTGACCACCCTGCCAGACATGGCGGAACACCGTCTCCGTCACATAACGGTTTGGCTCACCGTTGGCGCTACATGCGATGGCCAGCCGCAACAAGCTCAACGGGTTGAACGGATGCTGCGCTGGTAACTGCAGGTCCACCCCATGCTGGTGCGCCAGCCACAACACCTGCCGATAGGTCCACTCGCGTTTACCGGGAATTTCAGCAGGCCCCAATTGACCGTGGTGCTTGAGCAGGCCGGCAAACAAAATCGGTTTGTAGCAAACGTTGTAACTGAGGCCCATCAGGGCCGCAGGCAGTTTTTCAAACGCCAGATAAGCGTAGGGCGAGATGAAGTCCAGGTAAAAGGCAATGTGTTTCATGCCGTCAAACGCGCCAGACGCGCTTCAATGACACACCAGACACCACGCTTGAACGCGTCATCCGCATTGCCCCAGGCACGGATCTCATCGATCGTACGCAGGCACCCCTGGCACAAGCCGCTGGCCTCATCCATTTGGCACACCGACATGCAGGGCGAAGGCACAGTGTGCGAAAAACTTTGCTCACTTTCCCTCAAGGAGCGGGCCGTTGCAGCGACAAATTTCATCGCCTTTTCGTTCAGGTTCAAGGGACCTCCTGCGCAGCAATGTCCACCACCGGCGCACCGGTCAGATGCACCAGGTCATCTGGATGCAACCGGAACACACCGTGCGGATGGCCAGCGGCGGCCCAGATTTCGTCAAACCGCAACAAATCGCGATCAATCAGCGTCACCGGGGCCACCACATGACCGACCGGCGACACCCCGCCAATCGAAAACCCAGTGGCCGCCTTGACAAAGTCGGCATCAGCCCGTCCAAGCTTCTGACCGTCGGCGCACACCAGCGCCTGCACCTTTTTCTCGTCCACCCGCCTGTCACCCGAAGTGATCACCAACACCGCAGCAGCATCAGGCTTGCGCTTGAAGATGATGCTTTTGGCAATCTGCCCCAGGCCAATGCCCAAGGCATCAGCCGCCTGCTGCGCGGTACGCGCCGCGTCATCCAGCATCACCGGGGCGTGCGGATGCCCCTTGTCGCGCAGCACCTGTGCCACCCGCCGCACACCGTCGGGCAAGGGTTTGAGCTCAGCACCGCACATCAGCCTTGCCTCCGGGTCCACAGCGCCTTGCCAGCGCGCGAGTTGGTCGGGCGCCCCAGAAAATCGCTGATGAACTGGCCCGCATCAATCAGCTTGTCCAGGTCAATACCCGTGTCAATGCCCATGCCGTGCAACATGTAAACCACGTCCTCCGAGGCCACATTGCCGGTTGCACCCTTGGCATAGGGGCAGCCCCCCAGCCCGGCAACCGAGGTGTCAAACTGCCACACCCCCATTTGCAGGCAGATCAGCGTATTGGCCAATGCCTGCCCGTAGGTGTCGTGAAAATGGCCGGAAACATCATTGATGTCGTAATGCCTGAGCGTCGCCTCCACCGCCCGCTGCACTTTCAGCGGCGTGCCCACCCCAATGGTGTCGGCCACCCCCACATGCTGCACACCAATGCCTTTCATCAGCCCGGCCAGATAAGCCACCCGTTCGGGGGCGATGTCCCCCTCGTAGGGGCAACCCACGGTACAACTCATGGCGCCGCGCACAAAAATGCCCGCCGCGCGGGCCGCAGCCACCACCGGCGCAAACCGCTCAATACTCTCCGCGATGCTGCAATTGATGTTTTTCTGGCTGAACGCCTCACTGGCAGCCGCAAACACCACAATTTCGTCGGGTCTGGACAAGAGCGCCGCCTCGAACCCCTTGAGGTTGGGCGTCAGTACCGAATAACGCACACCAGGCTGGCGGCTGATGCCCGCCATCACCTCGGCGTTGTCACCCATTTGCGGCACCCATTTGGGGCTGACAAAGCTGGTGACCTCGATTTCTTTCAGGCCAGCCGCCTGCAGGCGGTGCACCAGCTCAATCTTGACTGCGGCGGGCACGGTCTGCTTTTCGTTCTGCAGGCCGTCGCGCGGCCCCACTTCAACCAGTTTGACGTGAGAGGGAAGGCTCATGGGGGATTCCTGTTCAAGAGGGAGGTCAACGAATCAATAACCGCGAGCCACATCCACCACACCGGCAATGGGCTCGCCACATTCCAAAGCCGCAATTTTGCGGGCAATCTGCGCAATGCTTTCGCTGCGCAGGGTCCGCGCCGAGGTGTGGGGAGTCACGATGACCTTGGGATGCGTCCAATAGGGATGTCCCTTGGGCAGTGGCTCTACCCGAAACACATCCAGCGTCGCACCAGCCAGCTGGCCGCTGTCCAGCGCCGCCAACAAATCGGCGTCCACCACATGGGCGCCGCGCGCCACATTGATGACATAACCGCCGGGGCGCAACCGCGCCAGACGCTGGGCGTTGAGCAGATTTTCGGTATCCGGCGTCAGCGGCAACAGGCACACCACGATCCGGGTCGCGGCCAAAAAGGTGTCAAGCTTGTCGGCGCCGTGAAAGCAGCGCACCCCGGCAATGGTTTTGGCCGACTGGCTCCAGCCATTGACCGGAAAATCAAACTGCGCCACGGCGCGTGCCACACGCTCACCCAACACGCCCAACCCCAACACCCCGACCGGAAAGTCAATCCGGCTGCGCGGCTTGCGAAACGACCATTTGCCGCCACGCGTATCCGCTTCATAAGCATCGAACTCGCGAAAGTGGCGAATCACGGCATGGCACACATATTCGGCCATTTGCACCGACATGCCCGCATCGTCCAGACGAATCACCGGCACGCTGACAGGCAGCTTGAGTTTGAGCAGCGCATCCACGCCAGCGCCGGTGTTGAACAAGGCCTTGAGTTGGGTCTGTTCGTCCAGAAGTTGCTGCGGTGGCTTCCAGACCACGGCATAGTCGGCAGCGGGAGCCCCAGGCTCCCAGAGTGATACATCGGCGTTCGGCAAAGCCGCCTGCAAACCGGGAATCCAGGCGGCGGCGTCCTGGTCGGCACTGAAATAAACAACTCGCATGGGCGAATTTTCGCTGGAATTCAGGCATCAGCCTCCAGACGCAGCAGTTCGGCCCCTTCCACCACCTGGTCACCTGGCGCATACAGCAACTCGGCCACCACGCCATCGGCCGGCGCGGCGATGGTGTGCTCCATCTTCATGGCATCCATCACGGCCAGCGGCTGGCCTTTCTTGACCACGTCTCCAGCCTGCACGGCAAACGACACCACCTTGCCGGGCATGGGCGCGGTCAGGCGACCACCTTCGGCGTGCACTTCACCAGCATGCGCCAGCAAATCAATTGCTATGATTTGTGTAGCTCCTTGGGCAGTGTAGATGTGGGCTACCTCACCTTTTCGATACACATTCACCAGCGTGCGCTGGCCGGCAAA
>NZ_JAQTWM010000033.1:25536-34210 GCF_028689305.1 Rhodoferax sp.
TACACCGAAAGTAGGCCGGTGGCGGGCAGGAAGTTGTTGTCGGGGTTCTCGGCGCAGATGCGCGCTTCGATGGCGTGGCCGGTGATGCTGAGCTGGTCTTGCGCCAGCGGCAGCGGCTCACCACTGGCCACGCGCAATTGCCACTCCACCAGGTCCTGGCCGGTGATGGCTTCTGTGACCGGGTGCTCGACTTGCAGGCGGGTGTTCATTTCCATGAAGAAGAAAGCCATGCTGCCGTCTTCGCCTTGCTCCACGATGAATTCCACCGTGCCCGCGCCGACGTAGTTCACGGCACGCGCGGCGGCCACGGCGGCCTGGCCCATTTGCTGGCGCAGCGCCTGCGTCATGCCCGGCGCAGGGGCTTCTTCCAGCACTTTTTGGTGGCGGCGCTGCACCGAGCAGTCGCGCTCAAACAGGTAGACATAGTTGCCCAGCGTGTCGCCAAACACCTGGATCTCGATGTGGCGCGGGCGCTGGACGTATTTCTCGATCAGCACCGCGTCACTGCCAAAGCTGTTGATGGCTTCGCGCTTGCAACTGGCCAGCGCGTCCAGAAAATCTTGCGAACGCTCCACCGCCCGCATGCCTTTGCCGCCGCCCCCTGCGCTGGCCTTGATCAGCACCGGGTAACCGATCTCGTCGGCCTTGAGGTGCAGCAGCGCCGGGTCTTGGTCTGCGCCGTGGTAGCCGGGCACCAGGGGCACACCAGCACGCTCCATCAGTTGTTTGGATTCCGCCTTCAAGCCCATGGCCTGGATGGCCGATGCGGGCGGGCCAATGAACACCAGCCCCGCCGCCGCGCAGGCCTTGGCAAAGTCTTCGTTCTCGCTCAGGAAACCATAGCCGGGGTGAATGGCCTGGGCTCCGGTGGCCTGAGCTGCGGCAATGATTTTTTCCCAGCGCAGGTAGCTGTCTTGGGGCGCACTGCCACCGATGTGCACCGACTCTTCACAGGCAGCGACGTGTTTGGCGCTGGCATCGGCGTCGGAATACACGGCCACGGTTTGGATGCCCATACGGCGGGCGGTGGCGGCAACGCGGCAAGCGATCTCGCCGCGGTTGGCAATGAGGATTTTGTTAAACATGCTGTCTCCAAAAATGATTCGATGCCGCCCTGGGTCAGACCAGCCAACTCGGCTTGCGCTTTTGCAGAAAAGACTGCACCCCCTCTTTGCCCTCGCTACTGGCGCGGATGCTGGCAATACCTTCCACCGTGTGGGCAATCAGTGGGGCATCGATGTCTTTGCCGGCCACATCGTGCAGCAGGGTTTTACACGCCTTGACCGCGTTGGGGCTGGCGTTAAGCAGCGCTTTGGTGATCTCGGCCAGTTTGTCGTCCAGTTGGTCAGCAGGCACCACAGCATGCACAAAACCGATGCGCAAAGCCTCTGCGGCGTCAAAGCGCTCGGCGGTCAGAAAGTAGCGGTGTGCGGCGCGGGGGCCCATGGCGCGGAGCACGTAGGGGCTGATGGTGGCGGGGTACAGGCCGAGCTTGACTTCGCTGAGGCAGTAGTTGCCCGTATCGACGCTCACCGCCATGTCGCACGCCGCCACCAGGCCCATGCCACCAGCGTAGACATCGCCCTGGATGCGTGCCACGGTGGGTTTGGGGCAGGTGTAGATCACGCGCAGCATCTCGGCCAGTTGCGCTGCGTCGGCCAGATTTTCAGCATGCGTGTAGTCGGCCATGCGGCGCATCCAGTTCAGGTCGGCCCCGGCACAAAAGGCTGGGCCTTCTGCGGCCAGGACAATGGCGCGCACTTGCGGGTCTTGACCCAACGCGGTGAAAGCTTGGGTCAGTTCGGCAATCACCTCGTCGTTGAAAGCGTTGCGAACTTCGGGGCGGTTCAGGGTGACGGTGGCTACCGCGCCGGTTTCAATCTTCAGTGTGGCCATGATTTCAGTCCTCTCAAGGTTTCAATCGCATCAAAGTCGGCATCGCGATGCAGCAGCATGTGGCCGTGGGTGATGCAGTAGCTGGCCAGCAGCACGTCGATGGGGCTGCGGACGGTGTAGCCGTTTTGGCGCAATACGCTGTAGTGCTCGGCGGCCAGCAGTGCGTTGTCGAGCCCGCCAATTTCAACGACCGCAATATCCAGCAGCAGCGCTTTGGCACGCTGACGATCTTTGGGTTTGTTGAAACCACGCATGACCTCGTAAATCACCAGGTCGGCCACGCCGACATCTGCATCAATTTGCTCGGCCTTGAGCAACTTGACCAACTGCGCCGTTGCTGGGGTTGTGGCACCCCGAAAGAAGTCGATCCAGACACTGGAATCAACCAGGATCATGCCGCCGCCTTCTTGGTTCTACGCTTGGTGCTGCTGGGTGTGTCGATGGCTTTTTCTTTCACCGGCTTCGCCACTTTGTACGCAGTCGCAGGTTCATGCACTGCCAATTCCGGCACGATGAGCGGAGCTTTAGCATCACCTTGCGCAGCAGAAGCCTCAGCGGACACCTCAGCGCGCTGCCTGGCCCAGGCTTCGTCCGAGTCGTCCCAATGCAAGGTGCCGCGCGCGGCGAGCAGCGCATCGTAGGCTTTGCGCCGCTTGATCATCTGCAAGCCCGCCTCCACCGCCTCGCGTTTGGTTTTGAAGTCCCCGGTGGACATGACGAAGTCCATCAACTTGTCGTCAATCTCGATATTGGTTCGCATGGTTAAATCCCTCGATGTGTATAAATTTCACAAATCATACACATTACATGCGAAATAGTCCAAACCGGGTGTCTTCAATGGGCGCATTGCGGCTGGCCGACAAGCCCAGCGCCAGCACCCGGCGGGTGTCGGCGGGGTCAATGATGCCGTCGTCCCACAGGCGGGCGGTGGCGTAATAGGGGTGGCCTTGCACCTCGTACTGGTTGCGAATCGGGGCTTTGAAGGCTTCTTCTTCCGCCGCGCTCCATTCGCCGCCTTTGCCTTCGATGCCATCGCGGCGCACCGTGGCCAGCACGCTGGCGGCCTGCTCGCCGCCCATCACCGAGATGCGGGCGTTGGGCCACATCCACAAGAAGCGCGGGCCAAAGGCGCGGCCACACATGCCGTAGTTGCCGGCGCCAAAGCTGCCGCCGATGATGATGGTGAATTTGGGCACCGCCGCAGTGGCCACCGCCGTGACCATCTTGGCCCCGTTGCGGGCGATGCCTTCGTTCTCGTATTTGCGCCCGACCATGAAGCCGGTGATGTTCTGCAAAAACACCAGAGGAATCTTGCGCTGACAGCACAGTTCGATGAAGTGCGTGCCTTTGAGCGCCGACTCGCTGAACAAAATGCCGTTGTTGGCGATGATGCCGACCGGCATGCCCTCGATGCGCGCAAAACCACACACCAGCGTCGTACCAAAGCGCGACTTGAACTCGTCAAAGTCCGAGTCATCGACGATGCGGGCAATGATCTCGCGCACGTCGAACGGCTTGCGGGTGTCCACCGGGATCACGCCATACAACTCTTCTGCTGCATATTTAGGAGCTACTGGCGCATGATCCACCTGGGCTAGAGGCTTTTTTTGATACAAATTCTTGACAGCGGTGCGGGCCAGCGCCAGCGCGTGCATGTCGTTTTGCGCCAGGTGGTCGGCCACGCCTGAGAGGCGCGTGTGCACGTCGCCACCGCCCAGGTCTTCAGCGCTCACCACCTCACCCGTGGCGGCCTTCACCAGCGGCGGGCCGCCCAGAAAAATCGTGCCTTGGTTTTTGACGATGATGGCCTCGTCGCTCATGGCGGGCACATAGGCCCCGCCCGCGGTGCAACTGCCCATAACCACCGCGATCTGCGCTAGCCCCAAGGCACTCATGGTGGCCTGGTTGTAGAAGATGCGGCCAAAGTGCTCACGGTCGGGGAACACCTCGTCCTGATTCGGCAAATTGGCCCCGCCCGAGTCCACCAAATAGATGCAGGGCAGGTGGTTTTGCTGGGCAATTTCCTGTGCGCGCAGGTGTTTTTTGACGGTCATCGGGTAATAGGTGCCGCCCTTCACCGTGGCATCGTTGCAGACGATCATGCAGTCGCAGCCACTGACGCGGCCAATGCCGGCGACGATGCCTGCGCCGGGGGCGCTGTCCGAGCCATCACGATCCGGGTACATGCCCAAAGCGGCCAGCGGGGCGAGTTCCAGAAACGGCGTGCCGGGGTCGAGCAGCATCTGCACCCGCTCACGCGGCAGCAGCTTGCCGCGCGCCGTGTGTTTGGCGCGGGCGGCTTCACCGCCGCCGAGTTCGATCTGGGCCACTTTGGCGTTCAGGTCATCCACCAGGGCGCGCATGGCGGCGGCGTTGGCGGCAAATTCGGCAGAGCGGGGGTTGAGCTTGGTTTCTAACGCAGGCATGACAATCTTTCTGTGTGTCTGAGGTGGCAGCCGTTGAACGATGCGCCATTGTGATCGGCCTGAGCATAGAAGCACAAGCGCACGAGTGGGCGTCACCAAGGTTGCAAATACTGCCAAATTCGCACACACTTGCCCCCATGAGCCGCCCCCCCAGCACCGCCGCCGCAACCCCGATGGCCTTTGTCAGCGCTATTGTTCACGCCTACAGACAACGGGGAATGGATCCGTCAGCAGCATTGGCTGAGGCACAAATTACGCCAGAACTTCTGGAGCATGCCGATGCGCGCATCAGCGCCGCACAAATGGAAACCATCTCCGGCCTGGCCATGCAGGCGCTCGACGACGAGGCCCTGGGCTGGTTCAGCCGCCGCCTGCCCTGGGGCAGCTACGGCATGCTGGCACGGGCCAGCATCAGCGCACCCAACCTGGGCCTGGCCATGCGGCGCTGGTGCCGTCACCATGGGCTGATTGCCGACGACATCACCCTCACGCTGGGCACCTCAGGCGCTGTCGCCACCCTGACGATCACCGAACACCGCGACCTGGGGCCGCTGCGTGAGTTTTGCCTGGTCTCGGTACTGCGCAATTTTCATGGGCTGGCGTGCTGGCTGGTGGACTCGCGCATTCCCCTGACGGGGGCGCAGTTTCCATTTGCGGCACCGGCCCATCGGGATGCTTATTCAGTGCTTTTTAAGGCTCCAGCCCAGTTCAATCAAGCGCAAGCAGCTATCCAATTTGATGCAAGTTATCTGACCCTGCCGCTGCGCCGGGATGAGGCCGCACTGCGCCAGATGCTGCAACGCGCCCTGCCGCTGACCGTGCTGCACTACCGGCGCGACCGCCTGCTGGTGCAGCGCGTGCGCCAGGCGCTGCTGACCCAGCCCCAGTCCACCCACAGCGCCGACGATCTGGCCGCCGTGCTCAACCTGTCGGCGCGCACCCTGCACCGTCAGCTCAAGGACGAAGGGGCCACGCTGCAAGCGCTGAAAGACGAGGTGCGCCGGGCGCGGGCGCAGGACCTGCTGCTGCGCAGCAGCCGCCCGATCAAACAGGTGGCCGATGCCGCCGGGTTTCAGAACGAGAAAAGTTTCATCCGCGCCTTCCGGGGCTGGACCGGGCAGTCCCCGGCTGAATTCCGGCGCGCCAACACCCTCACGCCGCAGCCAGCAGCGCCGGCAGCTCCGCCATCGCCGAAAACAGCCGGCTAGCCCCGGTTTGCAGCAGGGCATCGCCGTATTCGGGCCGTGGGCAAAAAGCCCACACGGTGGCGCCTGCCGCCACCCCGGCCGTCACCCCCACCGTGGTGTCTTCAATCACCAGACAGGACGCGCCGGTCAGCCCGAAATGCCCGGCTGCAGCCAGATACACATCGGGCGCGGGTTTGGAGCGCGGCATCTCATGGCCGGTGAACACCCGTCCGTCGAAAAAATCCATCAGCCCGACCTTGTTCAGCATCATCTGCACCTTGGGACGGTCAGACCCCGAGGCACAGGCAATGCGCCCCTGGACCAGCGTGTGGGCCGCCTGCACCGCCGCGCGGGCGCCGGGCATGATCTGCAGATGCGCTTTCAGCGCCGCATTACGACGCTGGTAAAAATCGTCCAGCCACACCTCGGTCAGCGGCTGCCCGGTATGTGCCTCAATGGCTGCACGCTCGTCACGCAGGGTCTTGCCGACAAAATGCTGCATGCACTCGGCCTGCGTCATGACCCAGCCCCGCTCGGCCAGCATGCCACGCAACACCTCATGGGTCATCGGTTCGCTGTCAACCAGCACACCATCGCAATCAAACAGGATGGCTTCAAATTTCATAGCTCACTTCGATTGTTCAGCCGCAACTTCACAGGCTTTTATACCCAGCCTCACGCTGATGACGCAGGGCCAAAACCAGCACTTGTGACTTGGTTGGCAAAAATTTGTACAGGGCCAGGTAGCCGGTGTGCCCACGCGAAATCACCAACTCCCGGTTGCCTGCTCGCACCTTGCGCCCGATCTCCGGGCTATGCAGCAGAATTTCCAGAGCATCAAAAATCACCGTGGCCGTGGCCTCTGCCGCATGCGGGTCGGTTGCCCACAAGAAATCAGCCAGCCTTTGCAGGTCGGTCAAGGCACGCTCTGAGAAAAGCAGATCATTCATGCCTTGAGCATGGGTTGGCTGGCATCAAACGCCACCGGGTTCGGGGCCAGCGGCTTGTCACCACGAGCGCGGGCCAACACATGGACTTTCACATCTTCGGCCCGGAACACCCGGTTGCTTTGCAACGTGTCTTGGTACGCCGCCTCGCCATCGGCATAAAACTGTTGCCGAGCCAGCGCATCGTCCATGGCGGCTTGCAAGGTGTCCACCATCAAGGCATGCGCCGATTTGCCTTCCAGCGCGGCCACTTGGGCAATCGTGGCTTTGAGTGCGTCCGAGAGTTTCAACGAGGTGGTGACGGCCATGGCATGCTCCAATTTAGTGACACCATGGTAACACCTACAATTCTTCGTACCCTAGCTAGCCAAGTGCTTTGCATCATATCGGCCCCACCACGCGCCAACCCCATGCCCAAACATCCACAAAACACCTCTCCATGCACTGAAAAATCCGCTGCACTCACCCTTTTTCGGGGCCGGGTGGCTGACCGGAACCCGCTGGCCATGCGCGGCTCTGAATGCCTGGGGCTGGCTTTGGCGCAACGGCTTGGTTTGACACCCGATGTGCTGGGCACTCCCGCACCGCCATTGGCCACCCAGTGGGACGTGGAGCTGCAGGCCGCCACCGTCTTGGCTCACAACCAAGTCATTGGTCTGGAAATATCCGAATTTCAGGCCTGCTGGCCGGGGTCTGATGTCGAAACCTCACCAGAGCCCTTGATTGATGCACTGAGCCCCTTGCTCGCAAAAATCTGTCCTGGCATCCCAAGCCCAAGCAACTATCCATAAAGTAGTAGCAGCACCAGCTTAACCCTTGGGGTGACGCCGCGCCTTGTGCGCATCCAACGACTCGACCGGCGCGCCCTGCTTGACCCAGGCCGTGAAACCACCGTCGATGTGGGCCACATTGGACATGCCCATGTCCTGCAGCGTCTTGGTGGCCAGGGCGCTGCGCCAGCCAGCGCCGCAGAACAAGATGAATTCCTTGGACTCGTCGCCAAACACCGGCTTGTAGTAGGGCGAAGCTGGGTCAACCCAGAACTCCAGCATGCCGCGCGGGGCGTTGATGCAGCCCGGCACCGTGCCTTCGCGCTCGAGCTCACGCACGTCGCGGATGTCCACGATCTGCACCGCCGGGTCGTCCAGACGGGCACGGACCTCGTCCACGGAATAGGTCCTGACCTCGGCCATGGCTTCGTCCACCAGTGCCCGAAAACCTTTGGTAATTGCCATTGTTGTGTCTCCTCTACATCAAATCATCGTGCTGCGCTCAAGCTGGCTCACCCACCAGGCGGGGCCGAGACCGTTGAAACTGGGCCAGCAACACCAGCCCGGCCACCAACGCCAGCACCCACATCGACACCCAGATCCAGAACGTGACCGACTGCCCCAGAAACGTCCAACTGACGTCGCCACACATGGCGCGGGGCTCAAACATCTCTGGCAGCCACTGATCCAGCGGCATCCAGTTCGGAAACCCCTTGAAGCGGGCGCAACTGCCCTGCCCGCCCTCGCGCACGATGCGCTCCAGGTCCAGCAACAGGGTGGCCCGGTACAAACCCCACCCCAGCGCACCGCCCCAGGCCGCCAAGGCCACCAGACGCACGGCCTGCCACCTCGGGGCCAGGGTTCCGATCAGTCCGGCCACCCCCATGAGCGCCACCGCCAGGCGGATGTAGATGCATTCGTTGCAGGGCTCCACCTGCAGCCGGTGCTGAAGGTAAAGCGCGCTGCCTTCAAAGAACGCGGCCACCACGGCAAGCAGCAGCCAGGGCCAGCGCTGTGACGACAAATACTTGATGTTTCGCAACAAAATCACTCCTCAAAAACGGTATCAGAACGGCCCCATGCCGTCAGATGGATAGCCCGCCACATCAGGTTCGGCAGTCAGGCCGACCGCTTCGACTGCTTCTGGCGGCAAAAGTTCGGTACTACCGTCGCGTGCCATCCTGGCGGCCGCCATGTCAGGCATTGTGCAATACCGCGCCCTGCAGCGTGGCCGCCCCCGAGCGCACCAGATCCTGCACCAGCAGGTCCAGCCCCTGTTCAAACGACAGATCAGCAAACTGCCGGGCAAACAGCTTTTCCAGATAATGCGTGCCGCGCGCCCAGGCCAGCAGCTCATCACGCGCCAGCTGCCGGGCCTCCAGCAACTTGAACTTGAGCATGACCTTGGCCGCATACTGCAGATGCCGCTGCGGGCTGGCGACAAAACC
>NZ_JAQTWM010000034.1 GCF_028689305.1 Rhodoferax sp.
GCCACGCCATTGATGCGAAACCGCACATACCCCTGGGCCTGCATGTCGGCAAACAGTTCATGGAACTCGCCTTTTTTCTCGCGCGCCACCGGCGCCAGAATCATCAGCCGGGTGTCGACCGGCAAGGCCAGCACCGCGTCCACCATCTGGCTGACAGTCTGTGCCTGCAGCGCCAGGCCGTGCTCGGGGCAATAGGGTGTACCGGCGCGAGCAAACAGCAGACGCAGGTAGTCATGGATCTCGGTCACGGTGCCCACCGTGGAGCGCGGGTTGTGGCTGGTGGCCTTTTGCTCAATGGAAATCGCCGGCGACAGGCCTTCGATCACATCCACGTCGGGCTTGTCCATCAGCTGCAGGAACTGGCGGGCGTAGGTGGACAGGCTTTCCACGTAGCGGCGCTGGCCCTCGGCATACAGGGTATCAAACGCCAGGCTGGACTTGCCCGACCCCGACAGCCCGGTGATCACCACCAGCTGGTTGCGCGGAATGTCGAGGTCGATGTTTTTCAGGTTGTGCGTGCGTGCCCCCCGGATGCTGATGGTGGGTTGCTGCAACGCCACGGCAAGGTACTTGCCATCATCGGCTGGGGGTCGGAGGGAGTGGCCGTCGGCGGGTTGGTTCAAGGCGTGCCCTGCTCAAAAAGTGGAAGGTGAAAATGCACCGGGAAACCCGCCATGATAGTCAAACTGCCGTTGCTGGCCTTGACCGCTGCAGCGGCGCCGCCGCTGGCGATGTGAATCAGTGACAATCCGGCGCACGCGGCCCGCTTTGGGTTGCCTGTGTGCTTTCGGAGAAATTCTTTGCCTCAAGCGAATGTTCCGCTGGAATCGGCCAGTGCCTCACCCTCGTCCGCGATGACGCCCACCGAACTGCGTGCCAGTTTCTCGCTGGCTTCGATTTTTGCCCTGCGCATGCTGGGCTTGTTTTTGATCCTGCCCGTGTTTGCCATGGAGGCCACCCGTTACCCCGGAGGGGATGACACCGCCATGGTGGGCCTGACCATGGGAATCTATGGGTTGACCCAGGCGATGCTGCAGTTTTTGTACGGCTGGGCGTCGGACCGCCTGGGGCGCAAGCGGGTGATCGTGTTTGGCTTGCTGGTGTTTGCCATCGGCAGTGGTGTGGCGGCCCTGGCGCCCAACTTGTTCTGGCTGGCGGTGGGTCGTGCAGTTCAGGGCGGTGGCGCGGTTTCCGCGGCGGTGACAGCGCTGCTGGCAGACCAGACCCGAGACGAGGTACGCACCAAATCGATGGCCTTGGTGGGCGCCAGCATCGGCCTAATGTTTGCCCTGTCCCTGGTGGCGGCCCCGGTGCTGGCGGGCTGGATCGGCCTGGTGGGCCTGTTTGCGCTGACCGCCGTGCTGGCGCTGCTGGGCGTGGTGGCCGTGCTCTGGTGGGTTCCGGCAGAACCCGTGGCGCACAAGAACCAGCCGCGTGGCCGGGTGCTGGACGTGTTGCGTTCCCCCGCCCTGTTGCGGCTGAATGTCGGCGTGTTTGTGTTGCATGCGGTGCAATTGGCGATGTGGCTGGCCTTGCCGGCCATGTTGGTGCAGGCCGGCTTGGCACGCAGCCAGCACTGGCAGGTGTATCTGCCAGCGGTGCTGGGCTCGTTTGTGGTGATGGGGGGCAGCCTGTTCAAGCTGGAAAAACGCGGCTATCTGCGTGCCGTGTTCCTGACCTCGATCGGGCTGACGGCGCTGGTGCAGTTGGGCTTCTGGTGGCTGGTGGGGGCTGCGCCCGGACTGCTGGAACTGGGCCTGTTGCTGTTTGTGTTCTTTTACGGCTTCAACGTGCTGGAAGCCAGCCAGCCCAGCATGGTGTCGCGGCTGGCACCCGCCCATTCGCGCGGTGCGGCCATGGGGGTGTACAACACCTTGCAGTCGCTGGGTTTTTTTGCCGGCGGCCTGGCGGGTGGCTGGCTGATGAAACATGGTGGCGCCAGCGGGCTGTTTGCGGCCTGCGCCGGCCTGATGCTGGCCTGGCTGCTGGTCGCCTGGCCCATGGTTGCGCCCGCTGCCAGGTCGGCACAGGCCCCAACCAAAGCCCGATAATGTGCGCTTGAATTTTGCCGGGCAGCCTCTTTGCCGCTTATTTAATCAAGGATTCCATCATGGCCTCTGTCAATAAAGTCATTCTGTTAGGTAACCTGGGCCGTGACCCCGAAGTCCGTTATTTGCCCAGCGGGGACCCGGTGGCCAACGTCACCATCGCCACCAGCAGCCGCTACAAGGGCAAGACCGGCGAGATGGTTGAAGAAACCGAATGGCACCGGGTCACGTTTTTTGGCCGGCTGGCCGAAATCGCCAGCCAATACCTGAAAAAAGGCCGGCCGGTGTATGTGGAGGGGCGCATCAAGACCCGCAAGTACACCGACAAGGACGGTCAGGAGAAATACGCCACCGACATCATCGCCAGCGAGATGCAGCTGCTCGGCGGCCGTGAAGGCATGGGTGAACCTTCGGGTGACGATGAAGGCGGCGGTTACTCGCGCCCGGCGCCGGCGGCCCGCCCAAGCGCGCCAGCACCACGCCCGGCGCCAGCGCCGGCGCCCACGCGCCCGGCCAGTGGCTTTGACGATATGGATGACGACATTCCGTTCTGACCGCAACAGCGCCCGGTGAGGCCGCCGCCGGCGGCATGGGTCACAGCCCTTGCAGACATGATCTGCAAGGGCTTTTTTTTCGGCACTTGCAAGATCAGAAGGAGTTCCCATATACTCCCCATGGTATTTTCCTAAGGAAGTTTCATGGCCACGATACATTCGTTTCATGCGGTCCGTTTTGCACATTCCCGACGCTGGGTGCTGGGGCTGGCCGCCTTGTTGCCGGTGTCATGGGTGATGGCACAAGGACCGGCTCCGGTGCCGGTCGCGGCGGTGCAGATCAAGGCCGTGGGACAGGGCTTTGAAATGGACGGGGTGGTGCAGCCGGTCAAACAAAGCACCGTGTCGTCCCAGGTGTCCGGCCGTCTGACGGCGCTGGCGGTGAAAGCCGGCGACCGGGTGCGCGCCGGACAACTGCTGGCCAGTATCGATGACCGCGAAGCCCAGAGCGGGGTGCAGCGCAGTCAGGCCCAGGTCGCGCAGGCCCAGGCCGAACTGCACAACGCGCAGGCCAGCTTCGAGCGCACGCGTGATTTGCTGCGCCAGGGGTTTATAAGCCAGGCCGCCATGGACACGGCGCAGGCGCAGCTCAAGTCGGCGCAGGCGGCACGTGATCAGGCCAGTGCCGGAGTGCAGCAGGCCAATCTGTCACAGGGGTTTGCCCGGGTGACAGCACCGTTTGATGCCTGGGTATTGCAAACCCATGCCGAAGTGGGTGATCTGGCCCTGCCGGGCAAGCCGCTGTTGACGCTGTATGCACCACTTCCCATGCGGGCCGTGGTGCAGGTGCCGGTGTCGCGCTCCAAGTCCTTGTCAGAGCGTGTTTCGGTGGAAGTCCAGGTCCCCACCGCGGACGGCTCGTTGCAGTGGATCCGCCCGTTGACCACCAGCCAGCTGCCCGGTGCCGATCCGGTGTCCCAAACCATTGAATGGCGCCTGGACCTGCCAGTGCAGGCAGCCAATGGGCTGACGCCAGGGCAGCAGCTGCGGGTGCGCTTTGCCGCAGGACAGGTCCGGCGTTTGGTGATTCCTGCCGCCGCCGTGCTGCGCCGTGGTGAGCTGACGGCGGTGTATGTGGTGGCAGGCCAAGGGTTTGCGCTGAAGGCCGTGCGTTTGGGGGCCGACCATGGCAGCCAGGGCGTGGAAGTGCTGGCCGGCCTGACCGAAGCGGACCGCGTGGCGCTCCATCCGGTGAACGCCGGCCTGGCCGGTGCCCTGGCAGCCGGCTCAGCGCCAGCACAGTGAGGTGAGCATGAAACAAGCAACCCCGCTGGGTATTTCCGGGCGACTGGCGCGGGCCTTCAAGCTCAATGCCATCACGCCGCTGTTGGCGCTGGTCGCCTTGTTGCTGGGCCTGTTTGCCGTGCTGGTGACGCCCCGTGAAGAAGAGCCGCAAATCAATGTGACCATGGCCAATGTGCTGATCCCGTTTCCGGGGGCCAGCAGCGCCGATGTGCAGAACATGGTCGCACGCCCGGCGGAACAAGTGCTCAGCCAGATTGCAGATATTGAGCACACCTATTCGGTGGCGCGCCCGGGCATGGCGGTGATGACCGTGCAATTCAAGGTGGGGGTACCTCGCACGGAGGCGCTGGTGCGGCTGTACGACGTGCTCAATGCCAACCAGGACTGGCTGCCGAGGGATCTGGGCACACTCAGTCCCATCGTCAAACCCAAGGGTATTGACGATGTGCCCGTGCTGGCGGTGACGATGTGGAGCCGTGACGCGACCGCCGCTGTTGAGCTGGAGCGTGTGGCCCACACCATGGAGGCTGAACTCAAACGCGTGCCCGGCACCCGCGAGGTGCAGACCATCGGCGGCCCGGGACGCGCCGTGCATGTCTGGCTGGACCCGGCCCGCCTGCGCGAGCGGGGTGTGGACTTGTTGTCTCTCAAAAACCTGCTGGCCAGTGCAAATGTCAGCATGCCCTCGGGCGCGGTATTTGATGGCTCCGGCAGGACTGCGCAGATGCTCCAGGTGGAAACCGGTGAGTTCCTGCGTTCGGCTGATGACGTGGGTGATCTGGTCGTGGGGGTCAGCAAAGGGGCTCCGGTGTTTCTGCGTGAGGTGGCACGGATTGAAACTGGCGCCCGCCAGCCTGCCCGTTATGTCTGGTTTACCCCGGGGCAGGCCGCGTCAGCAGCAGCGAGCGCGGCGGCGACACCGGCCGGACAGCCGGGCGACGTTTATCCGGCCTTGACCCTGACTGTCACAAAAAAACCCGGCATCAACGCGGTGGACGTGGCCAGTGCCGTGCGCGCCCGGGTGCTTGAGCTGAGCAATACGGTGATTCCTACCCACATCCAGACCACCATCACCCGTGATTACGGTGAGACCGCCGCCGAAAAAGCCAACAAGCTGATCCAGAAGCTGGCCTTCGCCACGGGGTCGGTGATTCTGCTGGTGGGTTTTGCGCTGGGGCGACGCGAGGCGGTGATTGTCGGGGTGGCGGTGATCCTGACCCTGATGGCCACCCTGTTTGCCTCCTGGGCCTGGGGCTTCACCCTGAACCGGGTGTCGCTGTTTGCCCTGATTTTTTCCATCGGTATCCTGGTGGATGATGCCATTGTGGTGGTGGAGAACATCCATCGCCACCAGCAGCTCAAACCCCACGAATCGCTGCGCCAGATCATTCCGGCGGCCGTTGACGAGGTCGGCGGCCCCACCATCCTGGCCACGCTGACGGTGATTGCCGCCCTGCTGCCCATGGCCTTTGTCAGCGGACTCATGGGGCCCTATATGAGCCCGATCCCGATCAATGCCAGTCTGGGGATGGCGATCTCGCTGGGGATTGCATTCACGGTCACCCCCTGGCTAGCCCTGAAAGTCATGCGCCAGCACCATGGCTCGGGTGACACCGCAGCGCCGGTGAGCGCCCTGGGCGCCCGGCTGCAGTCGCTGTTTACCCGGGTTCTGACGCCTTTCCTGGACAGTGCCCGCAAGCGTTGGCTGTTGCTGCTCGGGATTCTGGTCGCACTGATGTTGTCGGTCGGCCTGGCACTGGTGCAGTGGGTGGTGCTGAAGATGCTCCCCTTTGACAACAAGAGTGAGTTCCAGGTGGTGGTTGAAATGCCGGCGGGAACACCGCTGGAAAACACCGCGGCGGCCTTGCATGAGCTGGGGGGCTATTTGGCGCAGCAGCCCGAGGTGCTGAACCTGCAGGCCTATGCCGGCACCGCCTCCCCGATCACGTTCAATGGTCTGGTGCGCCAGTATTACCTGCGCGCCGATGCTGAACAGGGCGACCTGCAGGTGAATCTGGTCGACAAGCACCATCGCAGCGACCAGAGTCATGCCATCGCCCAGCGGCTGCGCCCCGAGCTGGAAAAAATTGGCCTGCGCCACCATGCCCGCATCAAGGTGGTGGAAGTGCCGCCAGGCCCTCCGGTGATGTCGCCGCTGGTGGCGGAAATCTACGGCCCCGATGAAGCCGGCCGCCAGCAGCTGGCGGACCGGGTGGCGCAGGCTTTTGCCATGACGCCGGACATCGTGGGGGTGGACACCTCGCTTCAGGGCAATGCGCCGCGCGCCTATTTGCGGGTACGTCGCCAGCGCGCCGAGTCACTGGGGATCCCGGTGGCGGCCATTGCGCAGACGGCGGCCATGGCCCTGTCGGGCATGGATGCCGCTTATCTCCATGACGAACAAACCAAATACCCGGTACCGGTGCGCCTGCAATTACCACTGGTGGATCAGGTCGGGCTGGACGCCATTCTGGCGCTGCCTTTGCGTGCCGCCAACGGGCAGATGGTGCCCTTGTCCGAACTGGTGCAGGTGGAGCATGGTGTGGCCGACAAGCCCTTGTTCACCAAAGACCTGCAGGCGGTGAGTTATGTCTATGGCGACATGGCCGGCAAGCTGGATTCGCCCTTGTATGGCCTGTTTGCCATTCGTGACCGCCTGGCAAGTGCCGCCTTGCCAGGAACCGGCGCCCTGGGGGAATACTGGATCCGCCAGCCGTCGGACCCGTATCGGCAATACGCACTGAAGTGGGATGGCGAGTGGCAGATCACTTACGAAACGTTCCGCGACATGGGGGCGGCCTACGCGGTGGGCCTGGTGCTGATCTACCTGCTGGTGGTGGCGCAGTTCCGCAGCTACCTGACCCCCCTGGTGATCATGGCGCCGATTCCGCTGACCATCATCGGGGTCATGCCGGGGCACGCCTTGCTGGGGGCTCAATTCACCGCCACGTCGATGATCGGCATGATTGCCCTGGCGGGCATCATCGTGCGCAACTCCATCTTACTGGTGGACTTTATCGAGCTGCAAGTTTCTCAGGGTATGGCGTTCAAGCTGGCGGTGGTCCAGTCTGCAGCGGTGCGTGCCCAGCCGATTGCGCTGACCGGACTGGCCGCGATGATTGGCGCCTTTTTCATTCTGGATGACCCCATTTTTAATGGCTTGGCCATCTCCCTGATTTTTGGCATTCTGGTGTCCACCGTGCTGACGCTGGTGGTGATACCCGTCCTGTATTACGCGCTTTATCGGCGACGTATAGAGCCGCACGCAGATGCGGCAGGCCCCAACGGAAACCTTCCTTCAACTTGATCAACAGGAGACAAAATGGCTCATATCGTCATCATGGGTGCTGGCATCGGTGGCATGCCCGCAGCTTACGAATTGCGTGAAATGCTGCCCCCGGAGCACCGCATCACCGTCGTCAACACCACCGACTACTTCCAGTTTGTGCCGAGCAACCCGTGGGTCGCGGTCGGCTGGCGTGACCGTGACGCCGTGACGCTGCCGATTGCCCCCTATCTGGCACGCAAGAAAATCGGTTTCATCCCCAAAGCGGTGACGGCGATTGACGCCACTGCCAGCCAACTCACGCTGGTCGATGGTGAGACTCTGGCTTACGACTACCTGGTGATCGCCACCGGGCCCAAGCTGGCTTTTGATGAGGTGCCCGGCGCCGGGCCGGTCAAGTCTGGCGGCGGTGGTTTCACCCATTCCATTTGCCACGTGGACCACGCCCAGGCTTTTTTTGCCGATTATGAAAAATTCCTGCAAAACCCGGGGCCGATCGTGATCGGCGCCATGCCGGGTGCCAGCTGCTTCGGCCCGGCCTATGAATTCGCCATGGTGGTAGACACCGATCTGCGCCGGCGCAAACTTCGCCACAAGGTGCCGATGACCTTCGTCACCAGTGAACCCTATATCGGGCACCTGGGCCTGGGTGGCGTGGGTGACAGCAAGTCGATGCTGGAGTCCGAGCTGCGCGGCCGCGACATGAAGTGGATCACCAATGCCAAGACCACCCGGGTGGAAGAGGGCAAGATGTTTGTGACCCAGCTGGACGACCATGGCAACACGCTGAAAGAGCATGAAGTCGGCTTCAAACTGTCGATGATGCTGCCCGCCTTCAAGGGGGTGGATGCCGTGGCCGCCGTGCCCAATCTGTGCAACCCGCGTGGCATGGTGCTGATTGACGAGTTCCAGCGCAGCAAGGCCTACCGCAACATCTACTCGGCCGGGGTCTGTGTGGCGATCCCACCGGTCGAAGTGACGCCGGTGCCCACCGGCACCCCCAAAACCGGCTACATGATCGAGAGCATGATGACGGCGATCTGCCACAACATCCTGGACGATCTGGCCGGCAAACCCGCCGTGGCCAAAGGCACTTGGAATGCCGTTTGCTTGGCCGACATGGGCGACACCGGCGCCGCGTTTGTGGCCTTGCCGCAGATCCCGCCACGCAATGTGAACTGGTTCAAAAAGGGCAAATGGGTCCATCTGGCCAAGGTGGCGTACGAAAAATATTTCATGCGCAAGCTGAAAAAAGGCACCTCCGAGCCCATTTATGAGAAATACATCATGGGCTTGCTGGGTATCAACCGATTGAACAAGTGATCAACCAAGGAGTTTTGAAATGACAGTGCAACGTTATATTTTGGTATTCGCCGGACTTTTTGTGATGCTCTCATTGGCCCTGGGGGTGGAAGGCAGCCCGCTGTTTGTCAGCAAATGGGCGCTGGCCTTCACGGCTTTTGTCGGCGCCAACCTGTTCCAGTCGGGCTTCACCAATTTTTGTCCGTTGGGCGTCATTTTGAAAAAACTGGGCGTACCGGAAGACAAGGCAGGTTGCGCTCGTTAAGCCAGACACGCTCGCGGCATCCGGCCGGCGCCAGGGCCGCGGGCATCAGCCACTGACCACAGGAACAAAGTTATGACGGTATTGACGAATGAGGCGGCACGTACCGAGGTGATCAATCGCCTCAAACGGGCCGAAGGCCAGATCCGCGGCGTGCAACGCATGATCGAAGAGGGCGAGAGCTGTCTGAAGATCAGCCAGCAGTTCTCTGCGGTCCGCAAGGCGCTCGACAGCACCTATTTGCGCATGACCATGTGTTTCATGGAGCAGGAATTGCATCAATGTTTCCCGGCGGATGAGACGCAAAAGGAAGGCCTGGAGGCCATGCTCAAGGAAATGGAAGGGCTGCTGGCCCGCATGGGTTGACGTTCTTACCAGAAAAACAGGCCTTCAGCCCGGATGAAATATGCACATTTAGCTATATTTTTTATAGCTAAAGTTTTCCAGGCAGGTCGCCACTGATAAGCCAGCCTTAAGCAAGGGCTAAGCCGGGCTTAAGGCCGGGGCGGGATGATTCACCCCATTCCATCTCACTTCAACGAGGCCCGCCATGAATACCGATCTGCACCAATTTGTCACCAAGTACCTGTCCATCGTGTTCGGCACGTTGATGCTGGTGAGTTTCTGTGCCTTTGTCACCATCCCTTACAGCCTGAGCGTCCAGCCTGGTGAAGATGTGATGGCCCGGACATCCAGCCCCGTGGCTGCCCCCCAGCTGGCCGCAGACACCCTACCGACCGAACCCAAGGTCTGAGCCGCAGGCGCCAGTGGCCTACACTTTGGCCACTGACTCCTGATGACATCGCCATGCGCACCGACGAATTCCCCGACAACACCGAAGACAGCCCCTTCAGCCTGGCCGAACGCTCGGCCGCGGCTTCACGCAGCACCTGGGTCAGTGTGGCAGTCAATCTGCTGCTGACCGTTGCCCAGATTGTGGCTGGCGTACTGGCCAAATCCCAGGGTTTGATTGCCGATGGCATCCACTCCCTGTCTGACCTGGTGGCCGACTTTGTGGTGCTGTTTGCCAACCACCACAGCCGCAAGGACGCCGACGAGGACCATCCCTACGGCCACCAGCGTTTTGAAACCGCTGCCTCACTGGTGCTGGGCTTGCTGTTGTTGGCCGTGGGCCTGGGCATGTTGTGGTCGGCAGCGCACAAGCTGCAAAGCCCGGAGTCGATCGCCACCGTGCACGTCACCGCGCTGTGGGTGGCCGCCGGCGCGCTGGCGGCCAAGGAGCTGCTGTTTCGCTACATGCTGGCGGTGGCCAAGCGCGTCAAGAGCAGCATGCTGGTGGCCAATGCCTGGCACGCCCGTTCGGACGCCGCCTCATCTTTGGTGGTGGGTGTCGGCATCATCGGCAACCTGGCGGGTTACCCGATTCTTGACCCGATTGCGGCCGCCATCGTCGGCTTCATGGTGACCCGGATGGGCTGGAGTTTTGGCTGGGATGCACTGCACGACCTGATGGACCGCGCCGCCGACGACGCCGAGGTGCAAGCCATTCGCACCACCCTGCTGGAAACCCCCGGCATCCGCGACGCGCACGATGTGCGTACCCGCAAGATGGGCGACATGATTGTGGTCGACGCCCACCTGGAAGTGGATGCCACCCTGAGTGTGGAGCAGGGGCATGACATTGCCGTGCTGGCGCGCCAACGCGTGATGCAGCGCCACCGGGTGCTTAACCTGATGACCCATGTGGACCCGCACAAGCGGCCCGATCTGGACCACGCCACCATCGGGCCGGGTTGAGCCAACCGGTTCAGGCCGCCGCGGTGCCGCCCTGCACCACCTCCATCGCCAGACACAAATCCTCCCAGGCGCGGGCCTTGTCCTGGCTGTTGCGCAGCAGATAAACCGGCGGGTAGGTCACCACCACCGGCACACCCTGGTAATGCCAGACCTGCCCGCGCAGCTTGCCCAGCGGCAGCTTCAGGCCCTGCGGGTGGTCTTCACTGAGCAGCACCTGCATCGCCAGGCGGCCCATGGCCAGAATCACCTTGGGCTGCACCAGGGCGATTTCACGGCGCAAATAATGGGCACAGGCGGCCACCGCCTGGGCGTCGGGCGCCGTCGGCAAGGCCGGGCGACACTTGAGCACCAGACTCAGGTAGGCCGTGCTGGCCGCCTCCCAGCGCGCCGGCGGCTCGGTCGGCGCAAACCGCCTGACCCCCACGGCCTTGAGCATGTTGTCCAGCAGCACACCGGCATCACCCACAAACGGCACACTGGCGCGCTCCTGGGCATCGTCGGGCGGCTCTCCCAGCACCAGCCAGTCGGCACGCAAGGCTTCGGGCGGGACCGCCAGCACCGGCAGGCGGCGGCCCAAACACATGGCACAGGCCTGGCAGGTGTCAACGGTGCGGCGCAGCGCCGGCCAGTCCAATTGCCCGATGCCCGGCGGCAAGGGCAACAAGCTGGTGGGGGACGGCCCGGCAGCAGCTGGCCGTGGCCCCGCAGCCGGCTGGCGCACATGGGCGGCCTGGGTGGACGGGGCTGCCACAGGTGCTGGCGACATCGCCTCAACCTGCATGGCATTTTGCTCTTCAGCCCAGGTGAAATCTTCATTTGAAGCTATATTTTCAATAGCATTTTGCCGATCACTGTCGGTCTGCCAGTCCTTGACCGCTACCGCCAGAGGTGCTGGTGGCTCCGCCACCGTCTGCGGCGCCCAGACGTGCACCCCCATCTCAGCCAGCATGGCGCGTTGGCGGTCATCCAGATCAAGACTCATGGGGTGATTCTCACAGACTCGGGTTGCCGGCCTGCGGCAGCGGCAGGCTCATGATCACGGCGTCCTCACGCGGCCCGCCGCCACACGGGTAATACTGCTTGCGCTGACCGACCGTGCGAAAACCATGCGCCTTGTAGACGTGGATGGCGCGGGTGTTGCTGGCCCGTGCCTCCAGCCAGACCCACTGCAACCCCTGCCCGCGTGCCCACAGCGTCAAGGCGTCCAGCATGACCTGCGCCCAACCCTGGCGCTGGTAGGCCGGGGCCACGGCGATGTTGAGTAGGTGCACCTCCTCAAACCCCTTCATGGCGACAAAATACCCCAGCATGCTGTCCCCGGCCATCAGCAACTGCGCCTGGTAACCGCTGGCCAGACAGTCGGCAAAGTGGTGGCGCTGCCAAGGGTAGGGGTACACCTGCTGCTCCAGCGCCGTCACGGCGTCCAGATCGGACGCCAGCATCGGCTCAAAACGCGCCTCGGGAGCGGCATTGAACGCACTCATGCCGTCGGCCCGGCCGGTTTCAACGCCGCCCGTTCCGCCGTGGTTTGCGCCACCTTGTCGCGGATGTAAGTGGGCAAGGCCTGCGCGGCGCTGACAGCCGCCCCCGCCGCCAGCAGGGCCGGCGCCAGACGCAACAGGGCCGCCGCCGTCGGCCAGGCCGGCACCCGTCGGCCCGGGCCATCGGGCAGGCGCGCGCCATAAGCGGCAAACACGTTGCCAGCCAGCACGCCGACGCCGTCCCAAGCCAACTGTTCAGGTTTGATCAGGCGGTAGTCCGTGCTTTGCGACCAGCGCCCGTGCGCCCACTGGTAACTGGCGGCATACAGTTCATCCATCCGGGCGTCCAGCAAGGCGGTGACCGCCAAGTTGTCCGTGGCCTGGAGCTGGCTGCGTGCCTGCTCCGCCACGGCCAGCAGGGTGTCCACCGGCAGCACCGGCAGCGCCGCGCCAAAAGCCAGCCCCTGCGCCACCGAACAGGCGGTACGCAGACCGGTGAACGACCCCGGTCCGGCGCCAAACACGACAGCGTCCAGCTGGCCAAAGTCCAACGCAGCCAGCCCCATCAGGCGCTGAATCTCGGGGATCAAGTGGGTCGAGGTCAGCGCCCCACCCGCCGCCGTGTGTTGCCACAGGTGCGCGCCAGCGCCGTCACCGCGCTGCACGGCAATCGACATCGATTCGGTGCTGGTATCCAGGGCCAGCAGATTCATGCGCCACCTTTCGCAGTCAGGCCATTTATTTCAACACATTGAAGGATCAAATCAGGCTCCAGCCTATTTATTGACTATATAGTAAGCTACTATTTTAATAGCATCCTGTTATCCAGAAGCATCCGGCCAACAGACAGACAGGGGGCCATTATCCGCGGCGCCCCATAATTCAACCATGTTGATCCAACCCAGACGGAGCCGGCGCTGGCTCCTGCTCGCACTGACGCTGGCCTGCGCCCTGGCCGGGGCGCAAACGCTGCGACCCGGCGCTTCGGCGCCGTTGCCCGCCAGCGTGACAACGGCCCTGGCCCAGGCCGGGGTACCGCTGGACGCCATCAGCGTGCTGGTACAAGATGCCGACGGCCAGGCGGCGCCGCGCCTGAGCCACCGCGCTGACCAGGCCATGAACCCGGCTTCGGTGATGAAACTGGTCACCACCTACGCCGCGCTGGACCTGCTGGGTCCCGGCTTCACTTGGCGCACGCCGGTGTGGCTGGACGGCCAGATCAACCGTGGTGTGCTCAAGGGCAATCTGGTGATTCAGGGCCAGGGCGACCCCAAGCTGGTGCTGGAGCGCCTGTGGCTGCTGCTGCATCGGGTGCAGAGCCTGGGCATCCGCAAGATCGAGGGCGACATCGTGCTCGACCGCCAGGCCTTTGCCCCGCTGGAGGGGCATCCGGGTGACTTTGACGGTGAACCGCTGCGCCCCTACAACGCCACGCCCGACGCGCTGCTGATCAACTTCAAATCGGTGGTTCTGACCTTGGTGCCAGACCCGGCCCATGGCGTCGCACGGGTCCAGCTGGACCCGCCGCTGTGGGGCGTGCAGGTGCCGGCCACGGTGCCGCTGAGCAACGGCAAAGTCTGCGGCGACTACCGGGGCACGCTCAAGGCAGACTTCTCCGACCCGGCATCCATCCGGCTGGCTGGCAGCTACCCGGTCAGTTGCGGTGAAAAGGTTTGGCCAGTGGCCTACGTCGACCCCGCCAGCTACACCGCCCGCACCGTGCAAGGCCTGTGGCACAGCATGGGTGGCCAATTGACCGGCCGGGTGCGCGAGGGCAACGCCCCCGCCACCGCGGCCACCTTTGAGTCGCAGTCGCCGACACTGGCCGAGGTGATCCGCGACATCAACAAGTTCAGCAACAACGTGATGGCGCGGCAGCTGTTCCTGACACTGGCAGCCCACCGCACTGGCACTGGCACTGGCACTGGCACTGGCACTGGCACTGGCACTGGCAATGGCAATGGCAATGGCAATGGCAATGGCAATGGCAAGGCTACGGCCGCCGCCACACAGGAGGCCGCGCGTGAGGTGCTGCGCCAATGGTGGCAGCAGCGCATCAGCCCGGCCTTGGCCACGTTGCCGTCCTTGCCCGCGCCCATACTGGACAACGGTTCCGGCCTGTCACGCCAGGAGCGCATCAGTGCCGAAGCGCTGGCCCGGCTGTTGCAGGTGGCCTGGGCCTCCCCATACATGCCCGAGCTGATGTCGTCGCTGCCGATTGTGGGGCTGGATGGCACACTCAAGCGCAGCCGGGCGACCCCGGCCGGCGCGCACCTCAAGACCGGCAGCCTCAACGGCGTGTTGGCCCTGGCCGGTTATGTGCATGGGGCGGGCGGCAAACAAGTCTGCCTGGTAGCCATCATCAACCATGCCAACGCGAGCGACGCCAAAGCCGCACTGGAAGCGCTGGTGGACTGGGCCGTCGGCAGCGCATCGGCCCACTGAAGCCCCCACATCCGGTGCGCCATGGCGCGCGCCGGCACGCGGCCCATCGTCCAGTTCGCCGACAATCTGGCGTATCCCACTCCCCGTTCACCCATGAATCTGACTGATTTCTTCGGCACCGTGGCCGCCACCCTGACCACGGTCAGCTTTTTGCCACAGGCCCTGCACACTTTCCGGACCAAGGATGTTCGCGGCATTTCACTGGGCATGTACAGCGTGTTCACCGTGGGCATTGCCTGCTGGCTGACCTATGGCCTGCTGCTGGGCGCCTGGCCGATCATCATCGCCAATGCCATCACGCTGGCCCTGGCGGCCACCATCCTGGTGATGAAACTGCGTTACCAAAAGACCTGATTAGGGTAAGCACCAATGCCTCTGTGCGTTGCTGCACCTACCATCGCGCAATCGATTGTGCATTGATCCAGAAATGAGCATCGATAGGCTAAAGAGCGCTGATGGCACCCTTGGCTGCAGTAACTCCGGAAACTTTCCGGGAGTTGATCTTTCGGTTTTGTACCCTATTACTCTGAGGAGACGCCTTATGAAATTTGGACTCAAGCGCATCGCCAGCCTGATCGGCATTGGTGTTCTGACCCTGGCCGCCCAGACGGCCATGGCCGCCAATGACGTGGCTGTGGTGGTCAAGATTGGTGGTATTCCATGGTTCAACGCCATGGAAACCGGCATCAAGAAGGCTGGCAAGGAACTCGGCAGCGAAGCCTGGATGGTTGGCCCGACCGTGGCTGACGCCGCCCAGCAAGTGCGCGCCGTGGAAGACCTGATTGCCCGCAAGGTGAAGGTCATCGCTGTGGTACCCAATGACGCCAAAGCCCTGGAGCCGGTCTTCAAGCGTGCCCATGACGCCGGCATCAAGGTCATCACCCACGAGTCGCCGGAGCAAGTCGGCAACGACTGGAACATCGAGCTGACCACCGTGGCCGGTTTTGGTGAAATGCACATGGAAGCACTGGCCAAAGCCATGGGCGGCAAGGGCAAGTACGCGCTGTATGTCGGCTCCCTGACCGTGCCGCTGCACAATGCCTGGGCCGATGCCGCCATTGCCTACCAGAAGAAAAAATACCCTGACATGAAACTGGTGGCCGACCGCTTTGGCGTGGCCGAAAGTGTGGACGACTCCGCTCGCACCACCCAGGACTTGCTGCGCGCCAACCCCGACCTGAAGGGCGTGCTGGCCTTCGGCAGCCAGGGCCCGATCGGCGCTGGCCGCGTGGTGCTTGAGAAAAAACTGGTGGGCAAGCTGGCCGTGGTCGGCCCCTTCTCTCCTGGCCAGGGCGCCAAACTGATCAAGGATGGCGGCATTGTTGAAGGCTACATCTGGAACCCCAGCCTGGCTGGTGAGGTGATTGTGCGTGTGGCCAAACTCGTGGCCGAAGGCAAGGCACCGACCGACGGCATGGACATTCCCGGCGTCGGCAAGGTCAGTGTCAACAAGACCACCCGCAACATCCTGGGCCAGAAGCTGGAGCCAATCAACAAGGGCACCATCGACAAGCTCGTCGGTATGGGTCTGTAAGACGGCCCTGCCTCTCAGCGTCGGGGGCCTGGTGGCGCCCGACTTTTCTCCACCGCTTCACCGTACCGCAACATGAGCGACCGCAATGTCCAGGGCAACGCGCCGTTTGTCCGCGTGTCCGGCGTGACCATGAAGTTCTCGGGTGTGACGGCCTTGAATGCCCTGGACTGGGACATTCTGCCGGGTGAGGTGCATTGCCTGATTGGAGAAAACGGCTGCGGCAAATCCACCACCATCAAGGTGCTCTCCGGGGTCAATCAGCCCGAACCCGGGGCGGTGATCGAGATTGATGGCCAGCGTCGTGAGCACCTGACGCCGCACCTCTCCAAACAGCTGGGTATCCAGGTGATCTACCAGGATCTGTCGCTGTTCCCCAACCTCAGCGTGGCTGAGAACATTTCAATCGAGGAGGCACTGGGCAGTTATGCCAGTGTCATCAGCCGTCCCCGCATGCGTGAACGCGCGGCAGCCACCATGGCACGGCTTGGCGTCAACCTGCCGCTGGACGCCCTGGTGGGCGACCTGCCGATCGCCACCCGCCAGTTGGTGGCGATCTGCCGCGGCATGGCCGCCGATGCCCGCCTGCTGTTCATGGATGAACCCACCGCCTCACTGACCCGTTCTGAAGTGAATGCGCTGCTGGAAGTGGTGCGACGCCTGCAAGCTGATGGTGTGGCCGTGGTGTTTGTCAGCCACAAGCTTGACGAGGTGGTGGAAATCGCCGACCGCGTCACGGTGCTGCGTGACGGCAACAAGCTCGGCACCTACCCCGCCGAGGGGCTCAATGACAAGCGCCTGGCCGAACTGATGACGGGACTGGATATTGAACACCACGTCCATGCCCGCGACTGCACCCAGGCCATGCCGGTGCTGCAGGTACGCGCGCTCACTCGCCAGGGGCAGTACCGCCATCTCAGCCTGGAAGTCCGCCAGGGCGAGGTGGTTGGCCTGGTCGGCCTGCTGGGTGCCGGCCGCACGGAGCTGGCATTGAGCCTGTTTGGCATGAACCCACCCGACAGTGGTGAAGTGCTGCTGCAGGGCCGTCCGATGTTGGCGCGCACCAATCGCCAAGCGATTGATGCCGGCATTGCCTATGTGTCCGAGGACCGGTTGAGCCTGGGTCTGAACATGCGCCAATCGGTACAGGACAACATGGTGCTGGCGGTGCTCAACCGCATCAGCGCCTGGGCCGGCTGGCTGACCCCCGAGCGCAGGGAAACCATGGCCCGTGCCTGGCGCAACACATTGAACATCAAAATTCCGTCACTGACGGCCCCCGTCAGCCAGCTCTCGGGGGGCAATGCCCAGCGCGTGGTGCTGGCCAAGTGGCTGGCCACCAAGCCCAAGCTGCTGATCCTGGATTCACCGACAGTGGGCGTCGACATCGGCAACAAGCAGGGCATTTACGAGATCGTGCACGATCTGGCCAGGCAGGGTGTTGCCGTGCTGATGATCTCGGATGAAGTGCCCGAGGTGTACTACACCTGCGACCGCGTGCTGCACATGCGCGACGGCGAGATCATTGAATCCTTTGTCCCGGGTGTCGCCAGCGAGGCCCAGATCATGGAGTCGGTTTATGCGTAACGCTGTCAGCCGGATGCTGCCGCGCAGTTCCACCGGCTACCTGGTGTTGGTGATCCTCATCATGGCCGCCTATTTTGGTGTGCAGGCCCCAGAATTCCTCACCATCGGCAATTTTGTCGACCTGATCGAAGGCGATTCGGTCACCGCGATCCTGGCCATCGGCCTGTTTGTCGTGCTGGTGGTGGGTGGCATTGACATTTCCTTTGCCGCCACGGCGTCAGTGGCACAGTATGTGGCCGCCTATTGCGCCACCCGTTCGCAAATTCCGTGGCCACTGATCATTCTGATCAACCTGCTGACCGGCACCGTGCTGGGGTGCATCAATGCCTGGCTGATTGACCGCCTGCGGGCGACATCGATCATCATCACGATCTCCACCATGAGCCTGTACTTTTCCCTGCTGATGTACTTTTCAGGAGGCAAATACATCTATGGTCTGCCCGCCTGGCTGAGCGACGCGGTGGTGCTGCTTGAATTTGCCGGCCAGGGTGACAGCACGGTACGCATCACACTGCCGGTACTGGTGATGCTCAGTGTTGCGGCGTTGACCGCGTTCATCATGAACCGGACGGCGCTGGGGCGACAGGTGTTTGCAGTGGGTGGCAATCCCGAGGCCGCCAAACGGGCCGGCATCAACCTGACGGTGATTCAGGTGTTCGCCTACGGTTACCTGGGCTTGCTGGCCGGGCTGGCCGGACTGGTTCAGGCCAACCGTGTGGGTGAGGCCGTGCCCAATGCCATGGTGGGCGGCGAGCTGTTTGTGCTGGCCGCCGCTGTGCTGGGGGGCGCCAGCCTGATGGGCGGACGCGGCAGTGTCGGTGGTGTGATGCTGGGTATCTTGCTGCTGGCCATGCTGCGCAACGGGCTCAATCTGATTGGCATTTCACCCTACTTTTTCCAGATCCTGCTGGGTGTTGTGATCCTCACCTCCGCCGCCATGTCGGGCCTCAAGTCCCGCCGTTGATGAACCTCCCGGACCCCATGCCAATGACCCACCCCATCGACACCCCGGCTCCTGGCGGCTTGCCTGCCTGGGTCACCCCGTTGCGGCAGCGACTGGTGCGCAGCAACGGCGCCGGCCTGGTACTGTTGCTGGCCGTGTTGTGCCTGGGCTTTACCGTCGCCTTGCCCGGCCGTTTTGCGACCCAGGACACGATCCGGTCCATGCTGTTTCAGGTGCCCGAACTGGGTCTGCTGGCGCTGGCCATGTTGTTGCCCTTGATCAGCGGTGGCATCAACCTGTCCATCATTGCCAGCACCAACATGGCGGCACTGGCTATGGCCTGGGTATTGACCAGCGGGGTGATTCCGGTCGGCCATGTGACGTTGACCATCAGCGCCGCCTTGCTGGCGGGGGCACTGCTGACACTGCTGGTGGGGTTGATCACCGGCTACCTGGTGGCCTCCGTCAACGCGCACCCCATTCTGGTCACGCTGGGGGTGATGTCCATCGTCAACGGCACCTGCGTGCTGCTCACCCGGGGCAAACCGATTGCCGGGTTCCCGGCCGAATTCCAGCTGATTGGCTCGACCCTGATCATGGGCGTTCCGCTGCCGTTCTGGATCTTCCTGCTGGCCACGGTAGCCATCGCCCTGTACCTCTCGCGTACCCGCCATGGGGTGGCGGTGTACATGGTGGGCTCCAACCTGGAAGCCACCCGCTACTCCGGGGTGGACACCCGCTGGGTGCTCATCAGCGTCTACACCATTTCCACCCTGCTGTGTTGGGTGGCCGCCATTTTGATGATGGCCCGTTTCAACTCGGCCAGCGCCGGTTACGCCCAGTCGTATCTGCTGGTGACGGTACTGGCCGCCATTCTGGGCGGGGTGGACCCTTTTGGCGGTTTTGGCAAGGTGTCCGGCCTGTTCATTGCCCTGATCGTGCTGCAGGTGATCTCCAGTGGCCTGAATCTGCTCGGTGTTGATCCCCAGCTGACCCAGGCCATGTGGGGCGGCACCATGATTCTGGTGATGGCCGGTCGTTACCTGGCCTCCCGCAAGAACCAACCCCGGCATTAACTGCCATTTTTGTCCTGACCTGAACTTCCACCTGAAAGGAATTTACCCATGAATCCCCTTGGCGTACACGCCCTCGTCTGGGCGGGTGACCTGACCCCCGAGTCCACCCGCAAGGTCATCAGTCAATCCAAACAAGCCGGCTTCGATCTCGTCGAGTTGTCACTGCACGGCCCCAAGGTGATGGATCTGGCGCTGACGCGGGATCTGCTGCAGGAGTACGGCCTGCAGCTGGGCTGCTCACGCGGGCTGACCTTTGCCGCTGACGTCTCCAGCGAAGACCCGGACTGCGTGGCACGTGGCATCGCATTGCTCGAAGAAGGTGTGAACGTCACGGCCGCTCTGGGCGGGAAGTATTTTGGCGGCATTCTCTACGGTGCCATGGCCAAGTACCCGGGTCCCCTGAGCGCCAAGGGCCGCCAAAACGCGGTTGATGCCGTCAAACGCATGGCCGACTATGCCTTGACCAAGGGCGTGACCCTGGGTCTTGAAGTCGTCAATCGCTATGAAACCAACCATCTCAACACGGCCCTGCAGGCGTTGGAGATGCTCGACAAGGTGGACGCCCCCAATGTGGTGGTGCATCTGGACACCTACCACATGAACATCGAAGAAGCCGACTTCATGCAGCCCGTGCTGGCCTGCGGCAAGCGTCTGGGTTATGTGCATATCGGCGAAAGCAACCGGGGTTATCTGGGTTCGGGCACCGTGGATTTCGCGCAGTTCTTCAAGGCACTCACGCTGATCGACTATCAGGGGGTGATCACGTTCGAGAGCTTTTCCTCCACCGTGGTCAACGAAGACCTCTCCAATGCCCTGGCCATCTGGCGCAACCTGTGGGACGATGGCATGAACCTCGCCGTGCACGCCCGCGAATACATGGCCAATGGCCTGCACGCAGCAGCCATGGCGCACTCCCACCACTGAACGCCCGGGAGTCCCAACCATGCCCGCCGTGCTGCCGGAAATTCCGGCCTCTTATCTGCGCCGGATTGAGGTGTTGCTGGCCAGCGGACAACGCAAGCTGCTCGGTCTGGTGGGGCCACCCGGTGCGGGCAAATCCACGCTGGCGCAAGCCTTGCACCAGCAATTTCCAGCGGTTTCCACTTTGGTGCCGATGGACGGCTATCACCTGGCCAATGCCGAACTGCAACGCCTGGGCCGTGCTCAGCGCAAAGGAGCGCCCGATACCTTTGACAGCGCCGGCTACGTGGCGTTGCTGCGGCGTTTGCGCCAGCAGGCCGGGACAGAAACCGTCTATGCCCCGGAATTTCGACGCGACATCGAAGAGCCGATTGCCGGCGCGATTGCCGTCAGCGCGGCAACCCGGCTGGTCATCACCGAGGGTAACTACCTGCTGCACCACGAAGGTTACTGGGCCGACGTCGCGGCTTTGCTCGATGAAATCTGGTACGTCGACGTCGATGACCACCTGCGCCGGGAAAGACTGGTGCAGCGGCATGAATTTTTTGGCCGTAGCCATCAGGCCGCCGTTGATTGGGTGAGCAACACCGATGAACCCAATGCCCGCCTGATTGCCGCTGCACGCCACAAGGCCCACGTCCAGTTCCAGTGGCCGAGCCACGGATGACGCCCTTCCCCCACCTGCGTTGCTGTCCCACCCGAGAAAGGCCCCCATGGACTACCGTCAACTTACCCAGACTGTCATTGCCGAAAACGCCGCCATCCTGAACGCGGTCAACCCGCAAGAAATCGAAGCGCTGATCAACGAAATCATGCGCGCCAAGACCATCCAGCTCTACGCCATGGGTCGCATGCAACTGTCGGTGCGCGCCTTCGCCATGCGCCTCAAGCACATGGGCTTTGACACCTATGTCGTCTACGACACCACCTCACCCTACCTCGGTGCCGGTGACCTGCTGATCGGACACTGCGCGGTCACCAATGTGGAACTCAATGTCATCACCTGCGCCAAGCAGGCTGGCGCCCGCGTTGCGTTGCTGACGGCTCATCCGGAAAACACCCATGGCCAGCTGGCCGATTTGTGTGTGCTGGTGCCAGGCCAGATTTTTGGCACCGGCCAGGAACTGCCTTCAGTTCAACCCATGGCCTCGTCGCTGGAGCAGGCCCTGTTCCTGCTGGTCGACATCATTGCCATGATGCTCATTGAACGCAAAGGCGTGTCACTGGCCTCGATGCAGGCCAGTCATACCAATCTCGAAGGCCTGCCGCAAGGGTTTGCCGGCTGATCCGCCACCCCAAGAACCCGATGGCGCACCCCGCCGTGGCCTACACACTTGGCTTTGATTTCGGCACCAACTCGGCACGCGCCGTGGTGGTTGACAGTGCCAACGGGCAGGAAATCGGCAGCGCTGTGGTGGCCTACCCGTCGGGACACGACGGCATCCTGCTGGATCCGGCACAACATCACCTGGCCCGGCAGCGCCCTGCCGATCACCTGTTGGCCCTGGAAAAGGCGGGGGTGTTGGCGCTTGAGGACGCTCAATCCTCCACGCCGGCTTTTCGACCTGCCCTGGTGCGTGGCATCGGCGTCGCCGCCACCGGCTCCAGTCCGCTGCCAGTGGACCGGCACAACCAGCCGCTGGCCTGCGACACGCGGTTTGCCGGCAACCTGAATGCACAGTGCTGGCTGTGGAAAGACCATACCAGCATCGACGAGGCCCAGGCCATCACACACACGGCGCAGGCGCAGCGCCCTCACTATCTGGCCAGGATCGGCGGCACCTATTCGGCCGAATGGTTCTGGGCCAAGATCTGGCACTGCCTGCAGGTGGATGCCGACGTGTTTGATGCCGCCTTTTCCTGGGTGGAGCTGGCGGACTTTCTGCCCGCCACACTGTGCGGCATCACCGATCCACGTCTGATCCGGCGCGGTATCTGCATGGCCGGCCACAAGGCGCTGTATGCGCCAGATTGGGGCGGCCTGCCAGATGGCGAATTTCTGGCCGCCCTGCACCCCAGGCTGGCGGCGCTGCGCGACCATCTGTATGCGCAAGCGCATGACATCTCCGTTGCCGCCGGCCACCTGTGCCCGGACTGGGCGCAACGCCTCGGACTGCCTGTGGGGCTGCCGATTGCGGTTGGTGAACTGGATGTCCATTTCGGGGCCATTGGCTGCGGCGTGGACGAAGGCACCCTGGTCAAGGTCATTGGTACATCGACCTGTGACTGTGCGGTCGTTGCGTCCGACCAATCTGTGGCTGACATTCCGGGCATCTGCGGCGTCGTTCGAGGCGCCATCCTGCCGGGCTATGACGGCATTGAAGCTGGCCAGTCAGCCGTCGGCGACATTTTCAAATGGTGGGTCGAAGGCGTGCTGGGTGGCGACGCAGCCCGGCATGAACGCCTCACTGCGGAGGCCGCGGCACTCCGACCCGGTCAGTCCGGCCTGCTGGCACTGGACTGGAACAATGGCAACCGCACAGTGCTGGTGGACCAGCGCCTCACCGGCCTGTTGCTCGGACAGACATTACACACAACACCAGCAGACATCTACCGGGCCCTGATTGAAGCCACCGCTTTTGGCGCCCGCGTCATCATTGAACGCCTGCGCCAATATGGCGTGCCGATCAGCCGGGTGGTGTGCTCAGGCGGTATCGCCGACAAAAACGCCTTGCTGATGCAGATCTATGCCGACGTCACCGGCTGTGAAATGCGGCTCGCCCGCTCCAGCCAGGCCTGTGCATTGGGCGCCGCCATCGCCGCCACGGTACTGGCTGGTCTGCACCCTGATCTACGTACCGCGCAAATGGCCATGACCGGACTGCGGGACACCGCTTATCATCCTGACCCCAGGAACCGGGATCGCTACGATCTGCTCTACACCCTTTACCTCCGTTTGCATGACGCGTTTGGTGGCGTCACCTCAACCGCTGACTTGTCCCTGGTGATGAAAACCCTGCTGGAACTCAAATCCGATGCACAAGGTGCTTGATATGAAAAAAGCCAGCGACCGGAAAACCACCATTTATGCCCTGGCCGAACTGGCGCAGACGTCTTCTTCCACCGTCAGCGCCATTCTGAACGGCACCTGGCGGCAGCGCCGCATCAGTGAAGAAACGGCCAATCGGGTGCAGGCGCTGGCCCTGGAACACCGCTACAGCGTGAATCGCCAGGCCAGCGGCTTGCGCAAGAGCCGCTCCGGCCTGATCGGCATGATCATCCCGACCCATGAGGACCACTTTTTTGGCAGCATGTCGCAGGTGTTTGACGAAATGGCACGGACGCGCCATTTGCAACCCATTGTGGTGAGCACGCTGCGTGACGCTGAACTGGAAGTGGCCACGGTGGCCACTCTCATCAGTTACCAGATCGAGTATCTGGTGGTCGCTGGCGCCACGGCGCCCGACGCTGTCAGCGAGGTTTGCCAGCACCATGGGGTCAAACACGTCAACGTCGACCTGCCGGGCACACTGGCGCCCTCTGTGACCAGCGACAACTATTGGGGCGCGGCACAGTTGACCGCCATCCTGATCGCCCGTTCCCGGCCACAGCACCCCCCGTTGCGGGACCGGCTGTATTTCATCGGTGGTATTGCCGGTGACTACGCCACCCGCCGACGGGTACAGGGTTTTGCCGATACCGTCAACCAGCAATGGCCCCTTGAGCCGCAACAAATCCGCAATTGTGGCTACGACGCCGCCCTGGCAGAAACCGACTTGCGACAGCTGTGTGCCAGCCTCGGCGGACTACCCCGGGGCATTGTGTTTGCGTCATCTGTGGTGCTGGAAGGGGCCATCAATTACCTGAAAACCCTGCCACTTGAGGAGCTGGAACGTTGTGTGTTCTGCTGTTGTGACTGGAACCCGTTTGCCAGCTACCTGCGTTTCCCGGTGCACATGACCCGTCAGGATGTCAGCGGTCTGATGGAAGCCGCCTTCCAGATCATCGACGGCCAGGACGAGGGCGCACCACGTCCCTTCGTGGAAGTCTTACCACACCTGGTGCTGGGGGATTGATGGCTGCCGGTATTGCGTCATTGGCACAACGCCGCGGGTTTACCCGATTCCCGATACCGGCCGCCAACGCTAACATCCTGTTACAGAAATAGCACGATCGTTCTTTTAAACTTTTTTGGAGAATTTATGCGGCATTTGTCAACTTGGGGAGCGGTATTCGGTACAGCGCTACTGTTAGCAGCTTGCGGTGGTGGAGATAACGGCCCCGTCAAATTCACCTCCATGGTGTCCTTTGGAGACAGCCTGAGTGACGTCGGCACCTACAAGGTGGGTACTGTGGCGGCGCTGGGCGGCGGCAAATACATCGTTAACGGCATTGGCGGCGCCATCGGTGCCGAGCCAACCCCCTCCAATAACTGGACCGAGCTGATTGCTGCCCAGGCTGGTTTGCCAGCACCTTGCCCGGCACAGACCGGCCTTGACGGTGACGCCGCCCAGGGCTTCAAGGTGCCCGTGGTGAACCACACCGGCTGTTATGGTTACGCCCAAGGTGGCGCCCGTGTGACCAACCCGGTGGGGCCAGGTAACAAATTGCTGGGTGGCAGCAATGCCATCCTGGGACAGCTCACTGTTCCGGTGGTCACCCAGATCGCCAATCACCTGAGCGCCAAAGGTGGCAGTTTCAGTGGTACCGAACTGGTCTCCGTGATGGCGGGTGGCAATGATGTCTTTATCAATCTGGCCACCATCAGCCCCACCGTCTCCGCGCTGGTAGCCAGTGGCATGAGTGTCGCAGACGCAACCAACCAGGCATCCACCGCCGCCGTGACCGCCATGGGCACAGCGGGCGCCGAATTGGCGAATTACACCAAAACCCAGATCCTTGGCAAAGGTGCCAGATACGTCGTGGTGGTCAACCTGCCCGACGTCAGCAAGACCCCGTTCGCCTACGCCCAGGATGCGGCCACCCAGGGTCTGATCAACACCATGGTGGTTACCTTCAACACCCAGTTGCAAGCCGGTCTGGCAAACGCCAATGTGCTCATCGTGGACGCTTATGCTGACCATCGCAGTCAGGCGGCCAGCCCGGCAAGTTATGGGCTGACCAACGTCACCGTTCCGGCCTGCAACCTCAGTGCGCCGACCAACCCGCTGGGCAGTTCACTGACCTGCAACGGTAATAACGTCATCGCCGGTGACGTGTCGCATTACGGTTTTGCGGATGGCGTTCACCCCACGCCTTATGGCTACAAACTGCTGGCTCAACTGGTGACCAGACGGATGGCCCAAGTCGGCTGGTTCTGACCCAGCCAGCCTCAAGGGAGACATCCTCCCGACAGCAAAGCCTGCAACGCAGGCTGATCCAAGCCCCGCTTACCGGGGCTTTTTTTATGCCTCCAACTCCCCCAAATGGGGGATAGGCACGCGGCCAGGCGACTTCTAGAATGCCTCGACGACAGAGTCCGGACTCCGCAGAGTGATCCTGTCGCCTTCCAATCAACCGTGATGCATTTTTTTCTTCTTTGTGTGGCTGCAGTCGGCGTGTCTCTTGGCTTGACGTCGACCCCAGTGGGCGCACAACCGTTGCCGTCAACATCGAGAACCGTGTTCAAGTGCCAAGTAGCCGGCAAGATGGTCTATTCCGATTCACCCTGTCCAGGCGCCCAGCGGCTGGAAGTGGAACCCACACGCGGCCTCAACAAAACCTCTGGCCGCGAGGTCATCGGACGCGATGTCCAGCGCGAACACCATCGGGAGATTTTTGCCGACGCCGTGCGTCCGCTCACCGGCATGGATGCCAGGCAGCTCGACGCCCTGAGCCGACGCATGAAACTCACCGCCGGCACGCAACAAACGTGTTCCCGGCTGGACACCCAGATACCTGCTGCAGAGAAAGAGGAGAAGCTGGCCCCACCGCCGGCCCTGGCAGACGTCCAGGCCCGCTTGTTGCGCCTGCGCCAGGACTACCGGAAACTGGGCTGCTGACATGGTTGAAAATACACCCCTGTTCGCATTGATTGAAAAAACCGCCTCCCATGACCGACACCACCACTTATCCCCCGCTGCCTGACCACCTCTCGATTGACCCACGCAGCCCACACCATGTGGCCGCCGTGTTCGAACACAACGTGGGCATCCGCTTCAATGGCAAACCCCGCATGGACGTGGCCGAATACTGCATCAGCGAAGGCTGGATCAAGGTGCCGGCCGGCAAGACGCTGGACCGCAAGGGCCAGCCGCTGATGATCAAGCTCAAGGGCCAGGTCGAAGCGTTTTACGACTAAGCGGCCATTGGCGCCTGAGCCGGCGGTCACTCAACTGCCCAGCAGCCGCGCCAGCACCGCCCCGGCCGACAGCAGCACGGCAAAACCCAGTTCCAGCCGGAACACCCGAAACAGGATGGTGTTGTAAGCCGGTCCTGGTTGACACTGGCGGAAGTCGCGGTACAGTCCGGCCACCGTCGGTGCCAGCAGCCACGGCAGCAGCAGGGGCCAGCCGGCCGACGCCATCAACAACACCAGGACAAACGGGCCGACCAACAGCCCGGCCAGCAGCCAAGCCGAGGCCCGCACCCCAAACAGGGCGGCGAACGTACGCCGTCCGACCTGGCGGTCGTGTTCCAGATCACGATGGTTGTTCACTGCCAGCGCCGCCGCCGCAAGGCTACCCACCGCCAGCGCCGCCAACACGCTGACGACGCTGGCGCCACCGGTGAGCAGCCAGTCGGTGCCGAGCACCGCCACCAGACCAAAAAACAGCAGCACCGTCAACTCTCCCAAGGGCGTGTAGGCGATCGGCTTAGGCCCGCCCATATAGGCCAGCGCCGCCGTCAGGGAAGCCACACCAATGGCCAGGACCGGCCAGCCGCGCCAGACCACCAACGTCAACCCCAGCGCGGTCGCCAGCAGACACAGCCCCAGAATGACCCGGCGCACCGTGGACAGACGCAGCCAGCCCTCGGCGGTGGCACGTGGCAACCCGATGCGTTGCCCGACCCGCTCACCGCCACGGGCGGTGAAGCCGATGTCGTTCTGCAAATTGGTGATGATCTGCATCAGCAGTGCGGCAGCCAGCGCCAAAGCCGTCAACACCACCGGCAGCTCCCCGGTGCGCCAAAACCCCATGGCCGCCCCAACCGCTACCGGACCCACGGTCAGCGGCAGGCTGGCGGGCCGAAAGGCCGCCTTCCACGCTTGCCAGGAGCCGGGCTGGATGACGGTGCCGGACGCCATGCCGCGCCAAGGCCTCAACTGGCTGCGCGCTGCAGCCGGTCACACACGCCAGCCCAAGCCGGGGTGTCGGGCGGCGTCTCGATCCAGATCACCTGCACACCCTGGGCGTCAAAATCACGCAGCACGGCAAACAGCTGCTGCGCCGCGCTGACCGCGTCGTCAGGCATGCGCCGATACAGCACATGACGGGAGGGGCTGCCCGTCCCGCCACGACAGTAAAGGCCGATGGCCGGACGCCCGTCGGCCTGGCCTGTATCGTGGCCCAGCAGGTCAAGCGCAGTCTGCAAGGCCGGTGCCACCATCAACCGCACCTTGGCACGCGGGGCGTAGTGCGATGCCAGCGTGCCGGAGGCCTTGGGCGCCGCCTGGGCCAGTGCAGTCACCTCGTCTTTTTGCAGCACCCGCAGGCCACACGCGGCCTGAACCTGATCGGTCGTGATGGCCCCCGGACGCAGCAACACCGGCTGGCCACGTGTGCAGTCGATGATGATGGACTCAATCCCCACACTGCACGGCCCCCCGTCGAGAATCAGCAAATCATCGCCAAATTCACCGGCCACGTGCTCGGCCGTGGTCGGGCTGACGCGGCCAAACTGGTTGGCGCTGGGCGCAGCCACCCCCCACACGCCGACCGCAGCGCAGGCCTTGAGCAGCGCCTGCGCCACCGGGTGCGACGGGCAACGCAGGCCGATGCTGCCCTGCCCCCCGGCGGCGGCTGCGGCCACACCCGGGCGGCGCGGCAGGATCAAGGTCAGCGGGCCAGGCCAGAAAGCCGCCATCAGTGCAGCGGCAAAGTCCGGGATGTGTGCCGCGTAATGGGCAGCCGCTGTGGCATCAGCCACATGCACAATCAGGGGGTGGTCAGCCGGGCGCCCCTTGGCGACAAAAATCTGCGCCACCGCAGCATCATTGTCCGCATCGGCGCCGAGGCCGTACACCGTCTCGGTTGGTAAGCCAAACAACCTTCCAGCCCGGACAGCGTCTACACAAGCCGCTATTGATTCAGAAGCATTTCCGGGTAGGATCATGCGGCCACCTGGTTGCCAAGCCGCATGCTCAGAACGCCTCGATGCCCAGCACGCGGGCCGCTGCCAGCGCTGTGGCATGGGCCTGGCTGGCGCTCTCGGCGGTCACTGTCAGGTGGCCCATCTTGCGGCCCTTGCTGGCCTTGAGCTTGCCATACAGGTGCAAGTGAACGCCGGGCAGCGCCAGCACCTGGTCCCAGGGCGGTGTGACCCCGTCGACCCACAGGTCGCCCAGCAGATTGAGCATGACCGCCGCGCTGTGCTGGCGTGGCTGCACCAGCGGCAGCCCGGTCAGGGTACGCACCTGCAGCTCGAATTGCGACACGTCACAGGCGTCCAGTGTGTAGTGGCCACTGTTGTGCGGGCGTGGTGCCATTTCGTTCACCACCAGGGCACCCAGGGCGTCGCGCTCGGGCGAACCCTCGGCCAGCACAAAAAACTCGACGCACAAGACTCCCACGTAACCCAATTCTTCAGCTATTGATTTGGTAGCTAGAACTGCTTGTTCTACCTGGGCTGGGGGCAGATTTCCTTCATAAGCCTGGGTAACGGCCAGAATGCCCTGGCGGTGCAGGTTGAGCTGCGGCGCAAAGTTCACACACGCGCCGTCCCAGCCACGCGCCACGATCACCGAACACTCGGCGGCCAGCGGCAGCATCTGCTCCAGCACACAGGGCACACCGTTGAGCGCCTGCCAGGCGCTGGTCAGCTCGGCGCGGCTGCTTACCCGCACCTGGCCCTTGCCGTCGTAACCCAGGCGGGCGGTTTTCAGGATGCCGGGCAACAGCTGCTCAGGCACTGCTGCCAGTTGCTCGGCGTTTTCAATCACGGCATAAGGCGCCACCGCCACGCCGCCGCGGGCCAGATGGGCCTTTTCCTGGATGCGGTCCTGGGCAATCGCCACCGCGTCCGCTGCCGGTGCCGTCGGACGCACGGCGCCCAAGGTGCGCAGGGCCGGCGCCGGCACGTTCTCGAATTCGGTGGTGATGGCCGCGCAGCGTTGCATCAGCTGGGCCAGGCCCTGCTGGTCCAGGTAGTCGGTCTGGACATGGTAGTGGCTGACCAGCCCGGCCGGGCTGATGGCATCCGGGTCAAGCACCGCGGTGAAATAGCCCATGGCCTGCGCGGCCTGTACAAACATGCGCCCGAGTTGGCCACCGCCCATCACGCCAAGCGTGGTCTGCTGGTCGCCGCTGACACCCGCACTGCCTGGCAACAGAATCTGGCGGCTCATAAGGCGGGCGGCAGCGTCATGTCGCGCGCCGTCTGGGTTTGTGCCGCCCGGAAGTCTTCCAGCCGGGCCCGCAGCACGATGTCGGTGTTGGCCAGCATGGCCACGGCAAACAAGGCCGCATTCGCCGCCCCGGCAGCGCCAATGGCAAACGTGGCCACCGGAATGCCCTTGGGCATCTGCACGATGCTGTGCAGCGAATCCACCCCGCTGAGGTGTTTGCTGGCCACCGGCACGCCCAGCACCGGCAGCGTGGTCTTGGCTGCCAGCATGCCTGGCAGGTGCGCGGCCCCGCCCGCCCCGGCAATGATCGCCTTGAGGCCACGGCCAACCGCCGTTTCCGCGTAGGCAAACATGTCATCGGGCATGCGGTGGGCCGATACCACCCGCGCCTCGTGCGTGATGCCGAACTGTTGGAGAATGTGGACTGCGTGTTGCATGGTGTCCCAGTCCGAGCTGGAGCCCATGAGCACACCGATTTGAATTGAGTTCATTCCTGAATTTTACGTTTGACCCCCGATACCCGGAGCCACCATGATTGATGTGACCCTGCAAAACTTTGAAACCGAGGTGATTGCCGCCTCCATGACCACCCCGATCCTGATCGACTTCTGGGCGCCGTGGTGTGGCCCGTGCAAGTCGCTCGGCCCGATTCTGGAGCAGGTGGAAGAGGCTTACCAGGGCCGTTTTACCCTGGTCAAGATCAACTCCGACGAGGAGCAGCAACTGGCGCAGGCGTTTGGTATCCGCAGCATTCCCACCTGCATCCTGATGATCGGTGGCAAACCGGTAGATGGTTTCACCGGCGCGCAAGGTGCGGCGCAGGTGCGCGCCTTTCTGGACAAACACCTGCCCAGCGAGGGGGAACTGGCCGCCGAAGCCGAAACCGACGCCGCCCAGGCGCTGCTGCAGGCCGGCGACCCACAGGCGGCGCTGGAAAAACTGGCCGACGCGCTGGCCACCGACCCGGGCAATGACGACACCCGTTATGACTACATCCGCCTGCTGATCGAACTCGGTGGCCATGAGGAGGCCGAGGCCGCCCTGGCCGCCAAACTCGGCGAAATTCCGCGCCAGTTGCGTTTTGAGGCGTTGAACCAGTGGCTCAGCGCCATCAAATTCATCGCAACCAGTGACTATGCCACCTGGGCGGTCGAGCAGTTTGATGACAAGATTGCGGCCAACAAACGCGACTTTGACACCCGCTTTGCCAAGGCCCGCCTGTTGATGGCGCTGGGCGAGTGGACCGCCGCGATGGACGAATTGCTGGAAATCATCATGCGTGACAAGAAGTGGGCCGAAGAGGCTCCGCGCAAGGCCTTTGTCGCCATTCTGGAACTGCTGACACCGCCCAAACCCAAAACGGTCAGCCAGGCCACGGGCAAGACCGCTGGCGGCATCGAGGTGCTGGGCAAGACCGCCGTGCAGGAAGACCCGCAGGCGGCCCTGGTATCGAGTTACCGGCGCAAGTTGAGCATGATGCTCAACTGAGCCGGGCTGGCGCAGCCGGCCTGCCGTGCGCCGGGGCGGTCGTCAGGCCGCCTGCACCACCGGCCGCTGCCGCGGCGCCATCGCCAATGGCCAGCATTCGCTGGCCAACACCCGCTGGGCATTCAGGCTGGCAATCGGGATCGAGCCGTCCGACGGAATGCCCCCAGACAACAACAGGGCCAGATAACGCCCGCAGCACACCCGCAGGAACGAGGCGAAGTTGTCCACCGCACCACGCGCCTCGATCAGCTCGTCATAGAGCTTGGTGCACAACTGCGGCACACTCATGCCGTCGCGCCGGGCAATGTCGTCCAGCACGTTCCAGAACAGGTTTTCCAGCCGGATGCTGGTGGCGACACCATGCAGGCGCACCGAGCGGGCGCGGCAGTCGTACAAATGGGGGTCGGCGTTGATAAAGACCTGGCACATGGGGCGGCTCCGTCGGTGGGCATGAGGTGATCAGCATGCCGACGCGGCAAACACCGGTCAATGCGGACAAACCAGAGGCCCGCCGCGGCCGGGGGACATCACAACGTGATCCGGGTGCCCAGCAGCGCCAGAAACTGGGCCATCCAGGCCGGGTGCGCCGGCCAGGCCGGGGCGCTCACCAGGTTGCCCTCGGTGAAGGCACCATCAATGGCGATGTCGGCATAGGTGCCGCCCGCGCGCTCCACCTCAACGCGGCAGGCCGGATAGGCCGAACAGGATCGGCCCTTGAGCACGTCCGCACCCGCCAGCAGCTGAGCGCCGTGGCAAATGGCGGCCACCGGTTTGTTGCTGTCAAAAAAGTGGCGCACCATGGCCACCACCGCCGGGTAGCTGCGCAGGTATTCCGGGCCGCGGCCACCGGGGATCACCAGGGCGTCGTAGTTTGGCGCCGCGATGTCGGCAAAAGTGGCGTTCAGCGTGAAGTTGTGGCCGGGTTTTTCGCTGTAGGTCTGCGCCCCTTCAAAGTCGTGGATGGCGGTCTTGATCTGGTCACCGGCTTTTTTGTCCGGGCAGACCGTGTGCACCGTGTGCCCCACCGCCAGCAAGGTCTGGAACGGCACCATGGTTTCGTAGTCTTCACAGTAATCACCACAAATCATCAAGATCTTCTTGGCTGCCATATCGGTCTCCTGTTGGTTGTTGAACGGGAGCCCATTCTTGTCCGCTGGCCAAGGCTTGTGGTGGTATCTGGTTGTGACAGGGCGGCTGGTAGCCAGGCACCAGAAACACACACATATCGCTATCTAATTAATAGCAATATGTGCATATTTCAACCGGGCTAGAGGCATGTTTCGTTGATAAATGCAGCCTCAGACGGCGGTGAACCCGTTGTCCACAAAAAGCTGGGCACCATTCACGAAGCTAGCCTCGTCGCTCACCAGAAACAGCGCCGCGGCGGCCACCTCCTCTGGTTCACACATGCGGCCTTGAGCAGCCGCCATGGCGGCATCAGACACGTCCACACCCATTTTTTGCAGCGCATCGACCTCACGCAAACCATGCGGCGTGCGGATGAACCCCGGGCATACCGCGTTGCAGCGAATACCGCGGTCACGGTACTCCACTGCAATGGCACGGGCAAACATGTGGCAAGCCCCTTTGGTGGTGTCATAGAGCACCTCACCCGGGGTAGCGGCCACTGCCGAGATGGACGAGGTGCAGACGATTGCGCCCCTCCCCTTGACCAGCATGTGTGGCAACACGGCCCGGGTCACCAGATACATGCTCTTGACGTTCACCGCCATCAGGTGATCCCAATCATCTTCGGTGGTCTCCAGAAAGGGTTTCACCACAATCGAACCAGCGTGGTTGAACAACACGTCGATCGTGCCCCACTGCTGCACCACCTGTGCCACCGCCTGTTCGACAGCCGCGGCGCGAGACACATCCGCCACCACCACCAGCGCCTGGCCGCCGGCATCACGCACCTGTTGCGCGGTACGCTCAGCCTCTGCGGCGTTGATGTCCAGAATGGCCACCCGCGCACCCTCCGACGCAAACAGTCTGGACGCCGCACCGCCCACCCCGGTGGCACCACCTGAGATCAGGGCCACCCGGTGGCGCAGCCGCTCACCCATGGCTGGTCTGCTCGGCGGCGGCCAGCGCCTTTTCGGCGGCGGCAATTTCGGCCTGCAGACGGGCCACTTCTTCGCCCATCGGCGGGCCTTTGAAGCGGCGGCGCTCAAAGCCGAACCAGATGACCGAGGTGGTCGCCAGGAACACCAGCGTGATCCACAAGGCCGCGTCATTGGGAGGTTGCACACCCAGATAAAACACCAGCGCGATGGCAGCCATCGTCAGCACGCCAACCACCCGGTACATCGGCCCCATATCCCACGGCCCCATCTTGGTCCAGCTGCGCTGGTAGGCAAACAGGCCGGCAATGACCGGCAGGCCATACGACAGAAAAATGAAGATGACCGTGACCGACACAATCGTGGCGTAGGCCGGGGTGTAAAGCGTGAAAGCAATCGACACGATGCTGGCGGTCCAGATCGCCGCCACCGGTGTACGGAAGGTGGCGTGCACCCGCTTGAGTGCGCTGGAGGCGGGCAGCCCCCCGTCACGTGAAAAAGCAAAGATCATGCGCGAGGCCGAGGTCACCGTGGCCAGGCCGCATAACAACTGGCAGACAAAAATCAACACGTACAGCACCACTTTCAGCGACACCGGCAGCACGGCGTCCAGCGTCACAAAAAACACGTTCCAGCCACTGGCAGCAGCCTTGTCCATATCAGGAATCGCCA
>NZ_JAQTWM010000035.1 GCF_028689305.1 Rhodoferax sp.
CGTCAACCGTGCGACCGAAGCCGTCACCGGCCATCTGCGTGAAGAACTCATTGGCAGTGACTTTTCCAGCTATTTCACCGACCCAAGCGAGGCCAGCCGGGGTTACCAGAAGGTGTTTTCCGAAGGCCGCGTCAAGGACTATCCGCTGGCCATCCGCCATGTCTCGGGCGCCGTCACCGAGGTGCTGTACAACGCCAACCTCTACCGCACCGAAACCGGTGAAGTGGCAGGCGTTTTTGCCGCCGCGCGCGACATCACCGAGCGCAAGCAGGCTGAAGAGGCGCTGCGCCGGGCCTCCCTCTACGCCCGCAGCCTGATCGAGGCTAGCCTTGACCCCCTGGTGACGATCAGCCCCGAGGGCAAGATCACAGACGTCAACCGGGCCACCGAAGCCGTCACCGGCCGCCTGCGTGAAGAACTCATCGGCAGTGACTTTTCCAGCTATTTCACCGACCCAGGTGAAGCCAGCCGGGGTTACCAGAAGGTGTTTTCCGAAGGCAGCGTCAAGGACTACCCGCTGGCCATCCGCCATGTTTCTGGCACCATCACCGAAGTGCTCTACAACGCCAGCCTCTACCGCAATGAGGCCGGTGAAGTAGCAGGCATTTTTGCCGCCGCGCGCGACATCACCGAACGCAAGAAAGCCGAGGATGAAATCAAACATCTGGCCTTTTTTGACCCGCTGACCAAACTGGCCAACCGGCGCATGTTGCATGAGCATCTGAAACAGGCCATGGCAGCCAGCAAGCGCAACCGTCAATACGGGGCCGTCATGCTGCTGGACCTGGACAACTTCAAGCCACTCAACGATCTGCACGGCCACGACGCCGGTGACCTGCTGCTGGTGGAAGTGGCACGGCGGCTGAAAAGCTGTGTTCGTGAAACAGACACCGTGGCCCGGGTGGGCGGCGACGAGTTTGTGGTGCTGGTCGGCCAGCTCAACACCGACCCAACCCGCTCAGCCGCAGAAGCCGCCATGACTGCCGAAAAGATTCGTGCGATCCTGGCCCAGCCCTATACCTTCAGCATCGAGCATGAAGGCGCTGCAGCCAGCAGGGTTGAACACCACTGCACAGCGTCCATCGGGGTGGCGTTGTTCAGGGGACATGAGTTCACGCAGGATGATGTGCTCAAACGCGCCGATACCGCGATGTATCAGGCCAAGGAAAGTGGTCGTGATATGGTCCGGTTTTACCCGTGAGGGCCGGAGCGGCCAGCTCAGTCGTCCGCCGGGGCGTCCAGACCTGGAAACAACACCTCGGTAAAGCCGAACTGGCTGAAGTCACGCACGCGCATCGGGTACAGTTTGCCGATCAGGTGGTCACATTCATGCTGCACCACCCGGGCGTGAAAGCCCTCCACCACCCGCGTCAGTGGGTCGCCAAACGGGTCAAACCCGGTGTAACGGATGCGTGCAAAACGCGGCACCTTGCCGCGCAGGCCCGGCACCGACAGGCAGCCCTCCCAGTCTTCCAGCTCAGTCACCAGGCCGTCAGCGTCCGCCAGCGGCGTGATGGTCGGGTTGATCAGCACGGTGCGCGGCACCAGCGGCGCCTGCGGGTAACGCGGGTTGGGCAGACCGCTGCCAAAAATCACCACCTGCAGATCGACCCCGATCTGGGGCGCGGCCAGCCCGGCGCCGTCGGCAGCGTGCATGGTGTCGAGCAGGTCGGTGATCAGCAGGTGCAGCTCGTCCGAATCAAACTGCGTCACCGGCTGGGCCACCCGCAGCAGGCGCGGGTCACCCATCTTGAGAATCTCACGCACGGTCATTCGTCCACTCCTTGCAGCATGGCGTGCAAACCCGCCTCGTCCAGCACCGCCACCCCCAGTTCCAGCGCCTTGGCGAGCTTGCTGCCAGCCTCCGCGCCGGCCACGACAAAACTGGTTTTCTTGCTGACCGAACCCGCCACCTTGCCGCCTGCGGCTTCGATCAAGGCTTTGGCCTGCTCACGCTCAAGCGTGGGCAGGGTGCCAGTGAGCACAAAGGTTTTGCCACTCAAGGGGGTTGGCGCGCGCTCAAGCGGCGGCCCCTCTTCCCAGGTCACGCCGCAGGCGCGCAGTTGTTCCACCACCTCGCGGTTGTGCGGCTGGTCAAAAAAGGTGCGCAGGCTCTGGGCGACGATGGGGCCGATGTCAGCCACTTCGAGCAATTGTTCCTCGGTGGCGGCCATGATGGCGTCGAGCTGGCCAAAATGCCGCGCCAGCGCCTTGGCCGTGGCCTCGCCCACATGGCGGATGCCCAGGCCAAACAGAAAACGCGGCAAGGTGGTCTGTTTGGATTTTTGCAGCGCATCCAGCAGGTTCTGTGCGGACTTGTCGGCCATGCGGTCCAGATTGGCCAGGGCGGTCAGGCCCAGCCGGTACAGGTCCGGCAGGGTGTGGATGATGCCGCCGTCCACCAGCTGGTCCACCAGCTTGTCACCCAGGCCTTCCACTTCGACCGCGCGGCGCTGGGCAAAATGCAGGATGGCCTGCTTGCGCTGGGCGCTGCAGAACAGACCGCCGGTGCAGCGGTAGTCGGCCTCGCCTTCTTCACGTATCGCTGCACTGCCACACACTGGGCAGGTGTGCGGCATGGTGAATGGTTCGGTTCCCGGCTGGCGTTTGTCAGGCAGCACCGAGACCACTTCGGGAATCACGTCGCCAGCGCGGCGCACCACCACCGTGTCACCCAAGCGCACATCCTTGCGCCGGGCTTCGTCTTCGTTGTGCAAGGTGGCGTTGGTCACCGTGACCCCGCCGACAAACACCGGCGCCAGCTTGGCCACCGGGGTGAGTTTGCCAGTGCGCCCCACCTGCACGTCAATCGCCAGCACGGTGGTGAGCATCTCCTGCGCCGGGAATTTGTGCGCCACCGCCCAACGTGGCTCGCGGGTGACAAAACCCAAGCGGCGTTGCAGCGCCAGACTGTCCACCTTGTAAACCACCCCGTCAATGTCAAACCCCAGGCCATCACGCTGCTGACCGATGGTTTCGTAATATGCTACCAATTCAATAGCACCACATGCCCGTTTGACGTGGGCAGAGACCGGAAAACCCCAATGTTTCAGGGTCTGCAGCAGCTCGTAGTGGGTGGCAAATTCAGGGCCGCCGTCCGGCACCGGCGTGATCTCCCCCAGGCCATAGGCAAAAAAGCTCAGGGGCCGCTGGGCGGCAATGGCCGGGTCCAGCTGGCGCACCGCACCGGCGGCGGCGTTGCGCGGGTTGACAAAGGTTTTTTCACCTTTGGCGCCGGCGGCGATTTTTTGGCGCTGGCGCTCGTTGAGGGCTTCAAAGTCGTCGCGGCGCATGTAGACCTCACCGCGGACCTCCAGCACCGCAGGAACATCGGGCGGCAGCCTGAGCGGGATCTGGCCGATGGTGCGGATGTTCTGTGTCACGTCTTCGCCGGTTTCGCCGTCGCCGCGCGTGGCGGCCTGCACCAGGACCCCCTGCTCGTAACGCAGGTTCATGGCCAGACCGTCAAATTTGGGTTCGGCCACATAGGTGACCGGGGCGTCCCCTTCGGTCAGCTCAAGCTCACGGCGGATGCGGGCGTCAAAATTTTCGGCACCGCTGGCCTGGGTGTCGGTCTCGGTGCGGATGCTCAGCATGGGCACGGCGTGGCGCACGGCCGCAAATTGATCAAGCGCCTTGCCGCCAACCCGTTGGGTCGGGGAGTCAGGCGTGATCAGCTCCGGGTGACGTGTCTCCAGGGCTTGCAGTTCCTGAAACAGGCGGTCGTATTCCGCGTCGGGCAGGCTGGGTTCATCGAGCACGTAATAACGATGGGCGTGCTCATGCAAGGTCTGGCGCAGCTCGGCCACGCGGGCGGCGGCGTCCGGTGGGGTGGCAAACAGGTCTTGGGTCAGCATCGGGCCACCGTTCAGGAAAACAGGCGCCGCGCCAGCGCAGAGCCGGCGCCGAGTTCATGCTGGTCCAGCGTGTCGTAGAGCTGTTCCAGATCGGCGCCGATGACGGTCATGGCTTCGGCCGGCAGCGGCACACCGTTGTCATCGGTCAGCATGCCGTCCATCTCGGCCGCCAGGGTCTGGGCGATCTCGCACATGCGGGCAAAAGCATGCTCACCACGATCCACCTGCGACACATCCAGCGCCAGGTTCAACTCCCGCAGGGCAGACTGCGACATGTCATCGGCCAGCGCCGCCTGGGTGTCAAAACTCAGGCTCAGCACCGGCGGCAAGCCGGCGACACCGGCTGGCAACACCATGCGCCCGGCCATGGAGCCGGCCACAAAGCCTTGGCGGGCAGCCATTTGCTGCACATAACTGGGGCTCCAGGCAGCCCGCCGGGCACGCAGCACAAAACCGATCTGGGCATCATGGTCGCTGGCAAACTGGTCCAGCTCGCGCGCGCGCGCCACCTCGCGGCGCATGTCGGGGAAGTCGGGGGTGCCGTTCAGGGCATCACAAAAGGCCTGCGTTTTGATGACAAATTCGGAAAACTCGATCTCGTTGAGCGCACCGGCACGGTTGGCCAGTTGCAAACCCGCCTGCAACTGGCTGTAGCGCTGGCCGGCGCGCGCAGCCTCCCACAGTTCGGTGGCCGTGTTGAGCCCTTCGACAGCAAAGGGTTTGCTGCCCACGCGCCGGGTCGGCGGCAGCGTGGCCAGAACAGCGTCCCCCGACACAGGCGCTTCCAGCGCGATCGGCGCGATCACGTCAATCAGCGCATCCAGCCCGGGCTTTTTCTCGGGCACCGGCAGGGCAAAGCCGTCGTCCAGGGCATCCGCGTCCAGCGTTGGCTCGCGCCCACCAAAGGGTTCAGACAGGTTGATCGGCGCAGCATCCGGCAGACGGGGCCGGTTCTTGTGGGCCAGCCACAGGTTATAGATCACCATGACCAGCAAAACGGCGGCACCCAGTGCGCCCAGACCCAATTGCAATGGACTCATCGTCTGATTACCCCTGATCGGCCATGTTCAGGGCCGCATCCATATCCACCGCCACAATGCGTGACACCCCCTGCTCCTGCATGGTGACACCAATGAGCTGCTCTGCCATTTCCATGGCGATCTTGTTGTGACTGATGAACAGGAACTGGGTTTCCTTGCTCATGCTCGACACCAGCTTGGCGTAACGCTCGGTGTTGGCGTCATCCAGCGGCGCGTCCACCTCGTCGAGCAGGCAAAACGGTGCCGGGTTGAGCTGAAAGATGGCAAACACCAGCGCGATCGCGGTCAGCGCCTTTTCGCCCCCCGACAGCAGGGCGATGCTCTGGTTTTTCTTGCCCGGCGGCTGGGCGATGACCTGCACGCCCGAGTCCAGGATTTCGTCGCCGGTGATGACCAGCCGCGCATTGCCCCCGCCAAACAGCTCGGGAAACATCTTGCCGAAGTGGCCGTTGACGGTGTTGAAGGTGCCCGAGAGCAACTCGCGGGTTTCGCCGTCAATCTTTCGGATGGCGTCTTCCAGCGTGTTCATGGCTTCCATCAAATCGGCGGTCTGGGCGTCCAGGAACTGCTTGCGCTCGCGCGCGGCCGCCAGTTCGTCCAGCGCCGCCAGGTTGACGGCACCCAGCGCGGTGATGTCGCGGTTGAGCCGGTCGATGTCCGACTGCAGACCGGTCAGGCGCACGGCACCATCGGCCACCGAGGCGGCCAACGCCTCCAGGTCGGCCTGCGCATCGGCCAGCAACTGGGTGTACTGCTCAAAACCAAGCCGGGCCGCCTGCTCCTTGAGCTGGAATTCGGTGATGCGGGCCCGCAAGGGGTCGAGCTCGCGCTCCAGTTGCATGCGCCGCTCATCACTGGCGCGCAGCTTGGCGGTCAAGTCATCGTACTGGCTGCGCTGGGCACCGAGGTGTTTCTCGCGCTCGAGCTTCACGGCCAGCGCCTGCTGCAGGCCCCCCTGCGCCGCGGCATCATTCAGGCGGAGCAATTCTTCTTCGGCTCTTTGGGCCTCAGCCCGGACGGAATCTGCCTGTTGCGCTGCAGTTTCGATAGCACGCGAGAGCTCGGCCCGGCGTGCACCGAGGCTGCGCATGGCAAACGTGGCTTCCTGCGCCTGGCGCTCCAGCGCGCGCTGTTGTTCGCGGCATTCAGCCAGGCGCCGTTCGGCGCTGATCACGCGGTCATCCAGCTGGGCATGGCGTTCCTGGGTGTCGGCCAGTTGCATGTCGAGTTCTTCAAAACGCGCTTCAGCGCTGACACGGCGCTCCTGCAGTTCTTCCAACTGGGCGTCCACCTCGGCCAGGTCGCTGGCAATCTGCTCACTGCGCTGACGCGCCTGCTCGGCAGCCTGGGCCAGTTGCAGGGTTTCCACCTGCAGGCTGTGGGCCCGCGCCTGGGCTTCGGTGGCCTCGCGCCGGGCCGTGACCAACCGTTGCGACACGTCGGCATAAGCGGACTCGCAGCGCACCAGCGCGGCGCGGGCTTCTTCGGCGATCAGGGTCTGGGCGCGCAGCTGTTTTTCCAGGTTTTCAATCTCTTGCGCACGGGCCAGCAAGCCGGCCTGCTCAGAATCCGGCGCATAAAAACTGACGCTGTAACGCCCAACCGCATGGCCGGTTTTGACGTAGATGAGTTGCCCGGGCTGCAGGCTGTCGCGCTGGGCCAGCGCCTCTTCCAGACTGTTGGCGGTGAAACAGCCCTGCAGCCAGTCGTCAAGCACGGCTTTCTGGCTGGCCTCATGCACCCGCAGCAGGTCAGCCAGGCGCGGCAGCGGCGAAGCGCCGTCAGCTGCACCGGCTGCCGGGGGACTGTAGAACGCCAGTTTGGCCGGCGGCACATCCTGCGCAAAAGCCCGCACCAGGTCCAGGCGGCTGACTTCCAGTGCCCCCAGGCGTTCGCGCAAGGCGCCTTCGAGCGCGTTTTCCCAGCCCTGTTCGATGTGCAGGCGGCTCCACAGCCCCTGCAGATGGTCCAGGCCCTGCTTTTGCAGCCAGGGTTGCAGTTTGCCGTCGGTCTTGACGCGCGCCTGCAAGGCCTTGAGTGCTTCCAGGCGGGCCGACAGGTCTGCCAGTCGGGCTGATTCGCTGTTGACCACCTGCTGCTGCTGGCGGCGGTTTTCATCGAGTTCCGGTGCACTGGTGTGCAGCTCGGCCAGGCGCGCCTGCGCCACTTCGGCCGCCTCCTGCGCCTGCGCCAGCTGGTTTTGCAGGTTGATCAGACGCGCTTCATCCGGTGCGGTCAGCGTCTGGCGGTCTTGCTGCAGCCGCTCGCGGCGGGTGCCCAATTGGCGCGACTGCTCGTCCAGACTGCGCTGTTCGGCGGCCAGCACACCAATCTGCTGCTGTACCTGCGCCACGCTGGTGCGCTGTTCGCTGGAGGCGCGCTGGGCTTGGCGCAAGGCCTCCTCGAGCTCCGGCAATTGCTGGGCCTGGTCTTCCACCTGAGCGGCCAGCAACTCGTTTTTTTCTTCACCCAGCAATTCCAGCTCGGACAGGTTTTCCAGCTCCAGCTGGGCGTCCTGACTGCGTGTGGCCCACTGGGCGCTCTGCTCTTTCAGGGTCACCAGGCGCTGTTCGACCCGCTGACGGCCTTCCACCACAAAGCGGATTTCTGCCTCCAGCCGGCCGACTTCGGTGCTGGCTTCGTACAGCAGGCCCTGCGCCTGGTTGACCTGGTCACCTGCCGCATAGTGTGCCTGGCGCACGGTTTCCAGCTCGGCCTCGATGTGGCGCAGGTCGGCCATCCGGGCTTCGAGCGCATTCACGGCACCCAGGCCGTCGGTCCTGATCCTGGCCTGTTCCGCTTCCGACTCGGCACGTTTCAAAAACCAGAGCTGCTGCTGCTTGAGCGACGCGGCTGCGGACAGGGTGTTGTACTTTTGCGCGACCTCAGCCTGTTTTTCCAGCTTGTCCAGGTTGGCGTTGAGCTCGCGCAGGATGTCTTCGACGCGGGTCAGGTTTTCTCGCGTGTCGCCCAGCCGGTTTTCGGTTTCACGGCGACGTTCCTTGTACTTGGAGACACCGGCGGCTTCTTCGAGAAACAGGCGCAGTTCTTCGGGTTTGCTTTCGATGATGCGGCTGATGGTGCCTTGGCCGATGATGGCGTAGGCGCGCGGACCCAGGCCGGTACCCAGAAACACGTCCTGCACGTCCCGGCGACGCACCGGCTGGTTGTTGATGTAATAACTGCTGTTGCCGTCACGCGTCAGCACCCGTTTGACGGCAATCTCGGCAAACTGGCTCCACTGGCCGCCGGCACGGTGATCATCATTGTCAAACACCAGCTCAACACTGGAACGGCTGGCGGGTTTGCGGGTGGTGGTGCCGTTGAAAATGACGTCCTGCATGGACTCGCCGCGCAGTTCCGAGGCTTTGGACTCGCCCAGCACCCAGCGCACCGCATCCATGATGTTGGACTTGCCACAGCCGTTGGGCCCAACCACCCCGACCAGCTGGCCAGGCAGCAGAAAGTTGGTGGGTTCGGCAAACGACTTGAAGCCGGATAACTTGATCGAATTGAGACGCACAGGAGTTGGTGAAGCTGGAAGAGCGGCAAATTTGCAGCCGCCGGCCCCGTCAGGCCGGGGCTGCGCGGCAAACCATCATGATAACGTGCCCTCGTATCGGCACACGGGCGCTGGCTTTGTTCAGCTGGCGCGCGCCAAGGCCATCACCTGGCCCGGCGGCAAGCGCTTGAGGCTGTGATCACTCCACACCCGCCGCCAGTGTCGTGCGCCGGGCAGACCGTGGCGCAAGCCAAGCATGTGGCGGGCTATTGTGGGCCAGAGGGTGCCATGGGCGGCGGCTTCGCGCACCATGTAGTCCACCATCTGTTGCTCAACGGTCTCCCGGCATAGGGGGGCAGACTGTGCCTCGCCGAAAAAAGCGGCATCCCACTGGCTGAGCCACCAGGGGTTGTGATAGGCCTCCCGGCCAAGCATGACACCGTCAACCTGGGCCAGGTGTGTCTGCATCTGTTCCGTGGTGGTGACACCCCCATTGAGCACGACCACCAAATGGGGAAAGTCGCGTTTGAGCCGGTAGGCCCAGTCATAACGCAATGGCGGGATTTCCCGGTTGTCCTTGGGGCTCAAGCCCTTGAGCCAGGCATTGCGGGCGTGCACGATAAAAGTGCCGCATCCGGCCTGGCTCACCGCGCCAACAAAATCACGCACAAACTCATAACTCTCCACCTGGTCAATGCCAATGCGGTGCTTGACCGTGACCGGAACGTCCACCCTGTCCACCATGGCTTTGACACAGTCAGCCACCAGTTGTGGCTCCGTCATCAGACAGGCGCCAAAAGCACCACGCTGCACCCGTTCGCTCGGGCAGCCACAGTTGAGATTGATCTCCGTATAACCCCACTGCTCGCCAAGCTTGGCGCAGTGGGCCAAATCTGCCGGATCGCTGCCGCCCAGTTGCAGGGCCACCGGTTGCTCTTCAGCATTGAATTGGAGGTGACGGGTCACGTCGCCATGAATCAGTGCGCCCGTGGTCACCATTTCGGTGTACAGCAGCGCCCGCTGCGACAGCAGTCGATGGAAATAACGGCAATGACGGTCGGTCCAATCGAGCATTGGCGCGACAGACACGCGCCATCGCTCGGAGTTCACAGGTGGGGATGGAAGCATGGGCAGAATTATGCCCAGTGGCACACGTCGGCCAGACGTTCAGGGCACTGCGCACCAGGGGGCATTGTTGTGCGCGTAGGCCATCCACAAGGCCCAGACGGAACTGGCCGCCAGCGCCAGTCCGGCAAGCCGCACCCCCCAGTCGCCGGACCCATTGCCCTTGAGACGCAGCCAGAGCCAGGGACCCAGCATCATGGACACGCTGGTCCCGGCCGCAAACAGTGCCATGACCACGGCGCCATCAAGAGCGTGTCCGGTCAGGCCGGCAACCAGCAAGGCCGAATACAGCAGGCCACAAGGCAGGAAACTCCACAGGGCACCAATGATCAACGGCGCACCACGGCCCCGGCCCAACGCCAGGCCACGCGCGCCCTGCCACAGCCTTTTACCAGCCTGCTCGAGCCAGACGGGTTGCTGGGCTTTCCAAAGTAGCAGCAAGCCCAGCACCATGGCGGCAACATGAAACAGGGTCCAGACCGGACGCAGAGCAGCGGATTGAACCGTTAACCAGCCCAGCCCCTGCATGGATGCCGCAGCCAGTGCGCCCAGAGCGGAGTAGCCAATCACACGCCCCATCTGAAAAGACCACATGGCGAAGGACTTTTTGTCGCCCGCCGCCTGCCCAATGCCAGCGCAGGCTGCACCACACATGGCAATGCAGTGCGGACCACCCGCCAAGCCCATCAGCAAGGCGGTCATCGCCAGAGAAGTTTGCATCAGGCAAATTTAAAGGATTTTGGAAAACTTGGCGCGCGTACGGTCAGTTTGCAGATAACGATCAAATACCATGGCTACTGCCCGGACGAAGAACCAACCCTTGGCTGTCACCTGGATGCCGGCGGCGTCGAACTCCACCAGGCCCTGCTCGGCCTGTCCCGCCAGCGTCTCCATTTCTTTGGCGAAATATTGTTTGAAATCCACCAAATACGCCAGCTCTATGGATTCGTAGGTCACGCGACCCTGGCACATCAAGGCCATGATGACGGCGCGACGGACCAGATCATCCCGCGACAATGCCAACCCCCGCACTACCGGGAACTGCCCTTGATCGAGAAAGTCGTAATATTCTTCGAGCGTTTTGGCATTCTGGCTGTAGGTGGCCCCCACACGGCCAATGGAAGACACGCCCAGGCCGATCAGATCGCAATCAGGCTGCGTGCTGTAACCCTGGAAATTGCGGTGCAGGCGCCCCTGGCGCTTGGCGATTGCCAAAGAATCATTGGGTAAGGCAAAGTGATCCATACCGATATAAACGTAACCCGCTGCCATGAAAGCGGCCATGGACCGCGCCAACATCGACACCTTGGCCGCAGCTGTTGGGATTTCCACTGAAGAGATCCGACGCTGGGGTTTGAATCGCTCGGGCAAATGGGCATAGGCATACAGGGCAATCCGATCAGGCTTGAGTTCGGTAATTTGCGCCAAGGTCCGGTCAAACGACTCGGGCGTCTGCTCCGGCAAGCCATAAATCAGGTCCACGTTCACCGACTCAAAACCACGTTGTCGCGCCGCATCAACCAGGGCAAACACCTGCTCTGCTGGCTGGATGCGGTGCACTGCTTTCTGCACGGCAGGATCAAAGTCCTGTACCCCAAAACTCAGGCGGTTAAAACCCAATTCAGCCAGCACATCGAGCCGCCCGGCATCAATGGTCCGTGGGTCGATCTCAATGGAGTATTCGCCGCCGGCAGACAGACTGAAGCTGCGACGGAGCATATCCATCAGCTCACGCAGTTCGGCATCGGATAAAAAGGTAGGAGATCCACCGCCCAGATGCAGCTGCGAAACGGCTTGACCAACGCCCATGTGGCGGGTATGTAAATCAATCTCCCGGCTCAGGTATCGCAGATAAGCTGCGGCACGATCATGATGTTTGGTGATGATCTTGTTGCAGGCACAGTAATAACAAAGCGACTCACAAAATGGAATGTGAACATAAAGCGAAAGCGGCAATGCCAAAGCAGCGGCCCCTGAACGACGTTGTTCCAGCGCCTGGATGTAATCCTCTGCCGTGAAGGCTTCAACGAAGCGGTCTGCAGTTGGATAGGAGGTATAGCGCGGCCCCGACACATCATATTGTCGAATCAGGCTCTCAGAAATTGGCACTACATCACTCGCGATCATGAATATTCCTTTACAGACTGGTTGAATATGCCGTTTAAATTGCGACTAAATCTTGATCCTGATCAACTAAGCGGTAAAAATCATCACCATCCACTTTGACTCACATCAGTAGTTTGAGCGGAACAATGTCAAAATCGCAGTCATGAATCCCGACACCATCAAGATTGCCTGTGCGAACTGCAACATGCGTGAGCTCTGCATGCCAATCGGCCTGAGTCACGAAGAGTTGAACCGGATTGACGAGCTCATTGGTGCACGCCGAAAAATCAAACGTGGGGAAACGCTCTTTCACAACGGGGAACGTTTTACCAATCTCTATGCCATCCGGACAGGTTTTTTCAAAACCTGCATCATCTCTGAGGATGGTCGCGACCAGGTCACTGGTTTTCAGATGGCCGGCGAAATCATCGGGTTGGACGGTATCGTGAATGACCACCACACTTGTGACGCCGTAGCCCTTGAAGACGCTGAAATTTGCGCCATGCCATTTGCACAGATTGAAGACCTTTCGCGTGAAGTGAACGCACTGCAGCACCACGTACACAAGATCATGAGTCGAGAGATCGTGCGCGAACACGGTGTGATGCTGCTGCTGGGCAGCATGCGCGCAGAGGAACGTCTGGCTGCTTTCCTGTTGAATTTGGCACAGCGCCTCCATTCGCGTGGGTTTTCACAGTCCGAACTGGTTCTGCGTATGACCCGCGAAGAAATCGGCAGTTATCTGGGCCTCAAGCTGGAAACCATCAGCCGCACCTTTTCCAGATTTGTGGATGAAGGCATTGTTGATGTCAAGCAGCGCCACGTCCACATTCTCAACACGGCAGCATTGCAGGACATCGTCAACCCGAAGTAATCACCCGCCACCGGAATCTGGAGCGGAACATTGGTGTTACTTTGAAATAGGCACAGTGCCTGTAGCGGCATGATTTCGACCTTGCAGGGCAGGTGCTTTGCTGCCTTGCACAGTCTCCAATCCCTGCTTTTTGTGCGCCTCGATGCTTTGCCGATAGGACTCGTCCGACACAATTTCATTCGGACTGGACGTTGCCAGGTACAAAGTGACGAATCCGGCCACGATGACGATGGCCGGACCGGCAATCACGAGCCAAACATGGCCAAACCGCCACCAGGCATCGGGATTTTTCACACCACTGTTGTGCATTCAAACTTCTCCACATCTAGGGCCACCAGCCCGTTTTGTCGCTGTAACGACCATTTCACAAAAAAAAATTGGGTGACCCAATAGATCACCCAAATCCTGGCAGCGGAGCTGCTTATTCACCTGCCAAAAAACAACGCCTCGCGGCGTCGCTCATCCTGTGGATCAGGATTTGTTAGACAGGCCCCAGATATAAGCGGTCAAGACATGAATCTGGGCTTCAGTCAACTTGCCAGCCTGCGCAGGCATCACGTTGGTTTTACCGTTGTTCACCATATCAAGTATCGCCTTCTCGCCAAACCCATGGAGCCAGATGTTGTCAGTCAGGTTGGCCGAGCCAAGCGGCTGCATGCCCTTGCCATCAGCACCGTGACAAGCAGCACAAGCAGCAAACTTATCCTTACCCAGAGCAGCTCTGGCTGAATCATGCGGGCTCCCCGACAGACTCAACACATATTGGGCCACATTTTTGACGTCGTCAGCACCACCAATCGCTGCAGCCATAGGTGGCATGTTACCGACACGACCTTGTGTCAGCGTTTCCTTGATCTTCTCCGGTGTACCACCGTGTAACCAGTCACCATCGGTCAGATTGGGAAAACCCTTATTACCACGTGCATCCGAAGCATGGCACTGAGCACAGTTATTGCTGAACAAACGCTCACCAATCGCCATCGCTTGTGCATCTTTCGCGACATCTTCCGGCTTCATCGCCATGAACTTGGCGTAAATAGGCGCTGTTTCTGCGTTGCCCTTATCAACTTCGGCCTGATGCAAACCACGTGAAGTCCAGCCCAGTTGACCTGGGTAGCTACCCAGACCCGGGTAGAGGGCCAGATATCCCAATGCAAAAAGCACCGTGATCACGAAAAGATAACTCCACCACCGAGGCAGCGGGTTATTCATTTCGCGCAGGTCACCGTCCCAAACGTGGCCGGTCGTATTGTCTGCAGCCGTCATGGCTTTGGCCTTGCCCGTCACAATCAACAAGATCAGGCAGGCAATGATGCTGACAACGGTGATGCCGGCGACATACATCGCCCAAAAATTACTTGTGAAGTCGCTCATTTTTTTTCCTATTGGATAAATTCGTCAATCCTGCTCAAACGGCAAGTTGGCAGCCTTATCAAACTCGGATCGGTTCTTGCGGGCATAGGCCCAACCAATGATGCCGACGAAAGTGATAAAGCTGGTCACGGTGGCCAATGAACGCAAAGTGTTGACATCGAATTCCATGAAAGGTCTCCGGTTTACTTGACCAATGTTCCAAGAACCTGAAGGTAAGCCACAACAGCTTCCATTTCAGTCTTACCCTTGACCGCTTCAACGGCGCCCGCAATGTCAGCGTCCGTGTAGGGCACCCCCACCTTACGCAAGGCACTCATATGAGCCGGCATCACAGCGGCGTTCACCTGAGCGCTCATCAGCCACGGATAGGCTGGCATATTTGACTCTGGAACCACGTCACGCGGATTATTGAGGTGAGTCACATGCCACTGGTCGCTGTACTTGCCACCAACCCGATGCAGATCAGGACCAGTACGCTTGCTCCCCCATTGGAAAGGATGGTCATACACAAACTCACCAGCCATGGAGTAGTGACCGTAACGCAGGGTTTCAGCTCGGAACGGCCGAATCATCTGCGAGTGGCAGTTGTAGCAACCTTCGCGGGTATAGATGTCACGCCCGGCGAGCTGCAGCGCGGTATAGGGTTTCAAACCCTCAACGGGCTGAGTTGTCGATTTTTGGAAGAACAGCGGAACAATCTCCACCAAACCACCAAACAACAACACGATCAAAATCAGAACAATCATCAAGCCATTGCTCGACTCAATCGTACCGTGCGAGAAACCGCCTTCTTTATTTGTATTAGCCATAATATTTGTCCTCAAGCGTGAGCCGTAACAGCAGGAATGGTCACAGTCACCGACCGACCGCTTGTTGCTGTCTTGATGGTGTTCCACAACATGATGAGCATGCCGCTGAGATACAGCAGACCACCCACCAGACGCAGCACATAGAACGGGAAGCTGGCCTTCACCGACTCAACAAACGTGTATGTCAAGGTGCCGTCTGCATTGATAGACCTCCACATCAAACCTTGCATCACACCGGCAATCCACAATGCAGCGATGTACAGCACGATACCAATGGTGGCCGTATAGAAGTGAATTTCAATAGCTTTGACGCTGTACATCTGTTTCTGACCAAACAGGCGTGGAATCAGGTAATACATAGAGCCCATGGTCACCAGGCCGACCCAGCCCAAGGCACCAGAGTGCACGTGACCCACTGTCCAATCGGTGTAATGGCTCAGGGCATTCACTGTCTTGATGGACATCATGGGACCTTCAAACGTGGACATGCCGTAGAACGACAGGGACACGATCAGGAATCGCAGAATCGGATCGTCACGCAGTTTGTGCCATGCACCAGACAAGGTCATGATGCCGTTGATCATCCCGCCCCAGCTCGGAGCCAACAGGATCAGTGAGAACACCATACCAAGCGACTGCGTCCAGTCCGGCAAAGCGGTGTAGTGCAGGTGGTGAGGACCCGCCCACATGTAGGTGAAAATCAGCGCCCAGAAGTGAACGATGGACAGGCGATAGGAGTAAACCGGACGACCCGCCTGTTTGGGAATGAAGTAATACATCATGCCCAAGAAACCAGCCGTCAGGAAGAAGCCCACCGCATTGTGGCCGTACCACCACTGCATCATGGCATCCTGCACCCCGGCATAAGCTGAATACGATTTCAACGCACCTGCAGGGATGGCCGCACTGTTACCGAGATGGAGCAGCGCAACCGCAATGATCATGGCGCCAAAGAACCAGTTCGCGACATAAATGTGCTTGACCTTGCGGGTACCGATCGTGCCAAAAAACACGACCGCGTAAACCACCCAGACCAGCGTGATCAAGATATCGATGGGCCATTCAAGTTCGGCATACTCCTTGCCAGCGGTGAACCCCAGCGGCAAGGACAGCGCAGCCGACAGAATGACTAGCTGCCAACCCCAGAAGGTAAAAGCCGCCAGCTTGTCACTGAACAAACGCACTTGGCAGGTTCGCTGCACCACATAGTACGAAGTGGCAAAAAGAGCACAACCACCAAATGCAAAAATCACCGCATTGGTATGCAGAGGCCGCAATCGACCGTAGGAAAGAAACGATATTCCCAAGTTGAGCTCGGGCCAAGTCAGTTGGGCAGCGATGATCACGCCAACGAGCATGCCCACCACCCCCCATACCACGGTCATGATGGCAAACTGCCGAACGACTTTGTCGTTAAAGGTAGTTGCCTGCGAATTTGAAAATGCCATATTCACCTCTTCTCAGTTTGTTCTCGCGCAGTGTCGTTTATCCCATCCATGTATCATTTGATACAAATCAAATTGGCACCAAAAATCTTATCAATCCTTAAGAATTCGCTCCCCCTCCTGCTCAATATCATCAAATTGGCCTTTGTGAATGGCCCACCAAATGCCGCCAATGATGAAAAAGACCAGCACCACCGATAGCGGAACCAGCAGATACAGGATATCCATCAGAGTTTTCCTTCTCGTAACCGGTCGCCAGACAGACGCAACGCATTGAGCACCACCAGAAGGGAACTGCTGGCCATACCAATACCGGCCAGCCAGGCAGGCAACATACCCGCCACGGCCAAGGGGACACAGGTCGCGTTGTAGATCGCTGCCCACCACAAATTCTGTCTGACCACGGCCAGCGTCCGCCGCGCCAGGGCGATGGCCTCGGCGACATCCGTCAGCCGACTGCCTGAAACCAGAAAATCCGCCTGCGCCTGCGCCAGCGGAACCGCCTGACCAAAGGCAAAAGAGGCATGAGCTCCGGCCAAAATCGGTCCATCGTTCAGACCATCCCCCACCACCGCCACCTTGTGCCCCTGCAACTGCGCGTTGCGCAAAAAGTCCAGCTTGTCCTGGGGCGAACACTGCCCCCGATACGCGGCAATGCCCACCTGATTGGCGACACGCTGGGCAGCATCGCTGGCATCACCAGACAGCAGGTGAATATCCAATGCGGCCGCTTTCAACGCAGAAACCGTCGTGACAGCATCCGGTCGAATATCTTCCTGCAACTCAAACGTGGCCAGCCAACCCAGCTGATCACTCAGAAACACTTGCAAAACCCCAGAGCCGGCTTGTGCCACGCCACAAAAGCTGGCGGAACCCAGGCGCATGGGCGCAGCCTGGTCAGGCTGGCTTTCAGGATAAACCGCAGCACTCAACCCCTGCCCGGCAATTTCATTCACATCCGCAGCACGCCATAAACCAATCAGCCGGCCCTGATCAGCAGCACTCATCAAGGCACGGGATGCCGGATGCAGTGAATGCTGCGCCAACGCCGCAGCCATGGCCAGCGCTTGCTGCGAATCCGAGCCTCCACGCACCGTGGTTTTACCCAGCACCATGGCATCACGCGTCAACGTGCCGGTTTTGTCGAACATCACCGTATCAACCGCCGCCAAGGCTTCGAAAGCGTCCAGACGGCGCACCAGTACCCCCCGGTGTGCCAGCGCACCTGCCGCCGACAACATGGCTGCGGGCGTGGCCAGAGATAGCGCGCAGGGGCAAGTCACCACCAACACCGACACGGCCACCATCAGCGCCCGTTCCGGGTCCATATGCCACCAGAAGGCACACGACAGGGCTGCGGCAATCAGCACGCCAATCAAAAACGGCTTGGCGATGGTATCGGCCAGCTTGGCGAGCTTTGGCTTTGTTGTTGAGGCACTTTCCATCAAGCTGACGATCTGGGCAAATCGGGTTTCAGCCCCCAACCGCTCCACCCTGACCAACACCACCGCCGCCAGGTTGTGACTGCCGGAAATCACTTCATCTCCCACATTGCGGGCCACAGGTCGGGACTCTCCCGTCAGCAAAGACTCATCCACCGACGTCTGTCCCCGCACCACCGTCCCGTCGGCAGGAAATGCCTCACCAGGAAGCACCCGAATGACGTTGCCCACCTGCAAACGCCTGACCGGCACACGTTCAAACTGCCCATCACCAGTCTGCCGTGCGACACTTTCAGGCAAGCGGTTCATCAGCGACTCCAACGCCCCGGCAGTGCGATCCCGCAGGCGCAGCTCAAACCAGCGCCCGGCCAGCAAAAAGAAGACAAACATCGTGAGCGAATCGAAATACACCTCGCGGCCAAAAATGCCCGCAGGATCAAAAGTACCGGCCGTACTCACCACAAAGGTGATCAGCATACCCAGCGCAACCGGCAAGTCCATGCTGACCCGGCGGTGCACAATGTCACGCCAGGCATTGCCAAAAAACGGCCCGCAGGAGAAAAAGATCACCGGCAGGGTCAACACCCAGGACGCCCAGCGCAGCAACTGCTCCATCTCCATGGACAGTTCACCGGGTGCAGCCACATAGGCTGGATAGGCGTACATCATGACCTGCATCATGCAAAGCCCCGCCACCATCATGCGCCAGAGGGCCTTGCGCGACTCAACCTTGCGGCGCTCACGGGTAAACGCGTCATTGGCTGGCACCGCCCGATACCCGGACTGGCTCACCGCCTGCATCCAGCGCGACGGCACCACGGACTGGGAATTCCAGACCACCCGTGCGCGCTGGCTGCCGGCACTGACCGCCGCAGACATCACCCCAGGGACACTTTTGAGGGCATCTTCCACCGTCAAGGCGCAAGCGGCGCAGTGCATGCCCTCGATCATGACGTTCGATTCCCAGCAGCCCTCGGTCGTGCTATCGGGCCGACTGAAGACCGACCACTCCTGCACATCATCCAGCATCTGGAGTGTTTCCAGCGAATCCACCGGCTTCAGTCCAGCCGGCTCCGCTGCAAGGGGGGCACTCATACTTGAGGAAGAATAGGCAGGACTGGACAGAGACATGGGTGAAGGGTAACCGGCTGAGCCACCAAAATACCTGATCTAGATCAATGTCGAGCCAAAGTATGGGGTTATGCTGCGACCATTCACTTCAAGGAGAACACCATCATGTACGAAAAGATTCTCGTTGCCACGGACGGCTCCAACCTGTCAAAAAAAGCCGTCACCAGTGCCATCTCCCTGGCTGCGCTGACCGGTGCTGATCTGGTAGCTCTCAAGGTGGTGCCGCGTTATCCCCAGAGTTATTTTGAAGGTGGTTTGGCCTTGCAGGCCGCCGAGGTGGGCCGCATTGAAAAACAATGGGCCGATGAAGGGCAGGCGGTGGTAGATGATGTCAAGAAAAAAGCCGAGCTGCAGGGTGTCAAGACCCGCGCCCTGATCATCAAGTCGGACATCGTCTCGGACGCCGTGATTGCCGCAGCCAAAAAACACAAATGTGACCTGATTGTCATGGCCTCTCATGGCCGCCGGGGTGTCAAGCGGCTGTTGCTGGGCAGCGAAACCCAGCAGGTGCTGACCCATTCTCACATTCCTGTGCTTGTACTGCGTTAAATTCGACGCTAGCCCGCATCAAACAACCCCAGGAAGCTATATTTTTTATAGCTCTTCGGGTTGAGTTCTGTCCGTCATGCGGGCCGATTGAGCAAAGCCGTCAGCAAATGTGTGACCTGCGCCTGTAACGCCGCCAGCTTGGCTCGCATGGGCTCGGCGGCGGGGCCAGGGCCGCTCACTCCCGGCGCAGAAGCCAGACGCTCCAGATCGGCAGCCAACTCAACCGCAGGTTGCGCTCCGAACATCCCGAGCGTCCCCTTGAGAGCGTGTGCAGTGAGCACCAGCGGGGCAAATTCCCCCAAATCCAGGGCCTTGGTCATTTTTTGCAGATCCAGGGGCCATTGCTCCATGAAAATCCCGGCAATGATGCCAACAATTTCCTGATCTGCAGCAGCCAGCGCCGTGACATAGTCAAAACCTGGCTCCGCCGCCGGGCCGGTGACTACCGGCTGGTCACCGGGTGACCCGGTCGCGATATTGGTCACCTGCTCCTCGCCAAAACGGCTGAGGACACGGCGCAACTCGGCCAGCGACAAGGGTTTGGACAGGTAGTCATCCATGCCTGCAGCCAAACAACGCTCACGGTCACCCGACATGACATTGGCGGTCATGGCCACCACCGGCGTGCGGCTACCCAGTTCGCTGGCACGAAAACGCCGGGTGGCTTCCAACCCGTCAAGCACAGGCATCATCATGTCCATGAAAACCAGGTCAAAGCGGTGCTGTGCCAACATGTCCAGGGCCACCTGCCCATCACCAGCCAGCGAAACCCGGTGTCCCTCACGCGCCAGCAAGGCGCCCGCCAATTTTTGATTGACCAGGTTGTCTTCCACCAGCAGAATGTCCAGCGCAGCCAGGCCTTTTCGCGGTGGCACTCCCTGTTCCACCTCACGCATAGCCGCTGGCAAACCAGACGGCGAAGCCGGCCATTGTTTTGTCAGCTCCATCACCACCGAAAAGTCGAACTGGCTACCACGCCCCAATTCACTCTGAACCGAAATCTGGCCACCCATGGCCTCCACCAATCGGGAAGAAATCGACAGGCCCAGGCCTGTACCGCCAAAGCGTCGCGTGATACTGCTGTCCTCTTGTGAGAAGGCCTCAAAAATGGTGTGCAATTTGGATTCTGGAATGCCGATGCCGGTGTCCTTGACCGAAAAGCTGAACAGATACTGCTGTGGGTTACGCGCCTGGGCACTGACACGAACAAGCACCTGGCCCTGATCCGTGAATTTGATGGCGTTGCCCACCAGGTTCATCAAAATCTGCCGCAAACGGCCCGGATCCCCCATCACGGCCAAGGGCATCCCTGGCGCCAGTTCACAAACCAGCCCAATACCTTTGGCCTGTGCCCGCACCGTCAGGGCCTTGACGGTGTCATTCACCATCCTGCCAAGATCAAAGGCTATTTTTTCGATCTGAAGCTTGCCGGCCTCGATTTTTGAAAAATCAAGAATATCGTTGATGATTCTGAGCAGAGCGTCAGACGAGGTCTTGACCATTTCCAGGTATTCACGCTGCTCAGCGGTCAAGTCGGTATCCAGCGCCAGTTCGGTCATGCCGATGACCCCGTTCATGGGGGTACGGATTTCGTGGCTCATGTTCGCCAGGAAATCGGACTTGGCCCGGTTGGCCACTTCGGCGGCCTCCTTGGCCCGGCGCAACTCCTGTGAAGCCTGCTTGGCAGCAGAGATGTCGGCCAGATAACCATTCCAGAGCACCCCGCCGTCTGCCGCCTTTTGTGGCATGGACTCACCATGCACCCAGATCGGGACACCGGTATGTTTGTGGTTCATCCTGAAGTCCAGCGAGATCCGCTCACCCGTGTGTACCGACGCCTTGAAAGCCTGCACAAAGGCCTCCCTGTCCTGCGGAACAATCTGCTGGAAAAATTCTGCCGGGTCGGCCATCACCGCCTGCGGTGACAGACCACAAATCTGTTCCGCCACCGAACTGCAAAATGGAAAGTTCTGACGGCCATCGGCCCAGAGCCGATACTGAAACACCACCACCGGGATGCTCTCCGTCACCTCGCGCAAGCGCTGATCCGCTTCCTTGAATTGCGTCACATCCTGCCAGATGCCGGTAAACACTGTTGAACCATCGGCAGCCGGCAGCGGATCCGGCAAGATTTCAGAGCGAATCCAGCGCAAGCGGCCATCAGGCAACCGGATCTGGTAATCCCTGGCCCAGCCTTCACGCCGCTCACCGGCAGCCAGCACCTCGGCAAAGCAGCGCTCCCGGTCCCACTCGACAATTTGCTCAAACGCCAGCCGGCCATTGGCCAGCAGGGCCTCGTGATCCAGGCCACGCACCTCGGCCAGCCGCTCACTCAGGAAGGTGTAGCGGACCTGGCCATGACCAACCACACACTGGTAGACCACCCCCGGCACCGCATTGGTGATGCGACGCAGGCGGTCTTCGGCCTCGGCCATGGCCGTCTGCATCTGTTTGCGCGCCGTGATGTCGGTTCGGATGGCAATGAACTGTTCAGGTGCGCCGCGGTCATCCAGCAGCGGCACGATCGTGGCCTGCACCCAATACAGTACCCCGGTCTTGGCCCGGTTGCAAATCTCGCCGTGCCAGACCTGCCCCGACAAAATGGTTTGCCACAACTGGGCAAAAAAGGCCGAGGGCAGCACCCCGGATTTGATCAGGCGATGGTTCCGTCCAAGCAGCTCCTCGCGCGAGTAACCACTGATCTGGCAAAACTTGTCATTGGCATAGGTGATGTTGCCCGCCACATCCGTGATGCTGACAATGGCGTGCTGGTCCAGCGCAAATTTCTGTTTGGCCAGGCCCGACAATGCGACCTGCAACTCACGCTGACTGGTTTCACGCTGGCGGACCAGCTCCGACATCAACCGTGACAGGGACTCCAGACTGTCCTCGCGCAGCACCGGTGTTTCAGGGTTCAACTGCTGCATCAAGCCGCTGGCTGTTTCACGCAGCGAATCCATGGCGCGGGTGCGGCTGTCGAGTTCCTGGCGCAGGCGATCATTGGCGTGTGACAACTCGACCGAACTCAGCTGCAGGCTGCGCGTTTTCAGGTCAAGATCCCGGTCATTTTGTTCGTAGGCTTCTTCCACGCGGGCCAGGAAACCACCCAGCCCCGACAGGAACCGTCGGGTAGCCTCAGACTGGCCTGGCAACTGAGCCAACTGCCCCAGTTCCGCCAGCACCACCGGCAGCTGACTCTCTTCCACCCCCAGCAGACGCCGGGCCTGGCGGCTCAATAACTTATGCATACACAGGCGCTCATGTCAGGCTGGCAAAGTGTTTTCCGTCACGTAGGTGATCGTCATGGTCTGGTTGTGCAAACGACAGGTCACTTCACCCGTGAACGGACTGATCTCACCGTAGGCATAAAAGCCGGCCAGAACCGCGTGCTGGTGGAACACCTCGGCGACCGCCTCCACTTCTTCCTCCACCCGCCCTCCCATCACCAGTTTGCGCCCGACACAACTGACCAGCAAGGCCAACCCCGGATCACCACCGGATGACTTCGTCAAAGCTGCCTGCGCCGCCGCCTCAGCGCCATCCACCAGCGCATCGGTACTGGCATGCATCAGCCGCAGATAACCATCAGGGTCGATGTCACCGGCCAGGGTCAGGCTGCCCTGGGCCTCATCCACCGCCAGGATGGTGCGAATCAAGCCGACCTCGGAGCGGTCACGGCCCAGCATGGCAAATGGAAACAACAAACCCGAGGCCGGCAGGTCCTTGGCATGTTCACCCAGATAACGTTTGTAAACATCCAGCGCGGCCTCACCGTCGAGTTCATACAACAGATTGCCACGACAGCGAGTGACCTTGCGCGCCGGGCCAAAAGGCGCCCAGCCGCCAAACGAACCATGGGTCACTTCCAGCGCCTGCCCGTACAGGCCCACACCCACCAGCCGATCAGCATGTACGCCGGCTCCATCCAGGACAAAGGTTTCCTTGAATGCCGCCGCATCACCTGCCAGACCACCGGCAATCAACACCCCACTCCCCAGCACCCCGGTCATACCGGCAATCATGGCACTGCCATTGATACCGACGCCCTGCCCCAGTACCCACACCGCGCGCAACCCCGGTGCCGGCAGCTGCTGCGCCAGCCTGGCGCCCGCTGCCGCCGAATCCGACATGTCCATCAGAACCGTGCTGGTCATCTGCACCCGGGCCGACTCAAAACGCAGCGCCGTCACCACACAAGTACCGTCGCTGACACCCTGTGCAGAAATTTCCCCCGCCGTGGTGCACCCCAGATAACAGGCATGGCCAAAGTGGGTGGCCAGCGGTTGCGCCAGTGTGCGCAACCAGTCCGCCGGGCCAAACACCAGGATCAAGTCCGGCTGGAAAGCGCGCCAGGTGTCCAGAGCAGTGGCCAGATCAATCTCATGGCGCAGCAAAGATTGAATCACTTTCAAGACAGTCTCCGGTAGTGCTAACCTGGATGCTAGCCGCCTTGTGTCACGCCGTAACGGTCACGCAGCACATTTTTTTGTACCTTGCCCATGGTGTTGCGTGGCAGATCGGTGACAACAAAACATTGCTTGGGCACCTTGTAATTGGCCACACTGGCCTTGAGCCTGGCCAGAATGGCTGCCGGCGCCAGTGACACGCCAGCACGCGGCACCACCACCGCAACCCCAACCTCGCCAAAGTCAGCATGCGGCACCCCCACCACCGCGCTCTCGGCCACACCGGGCAGGTCGTTGATGACACTCTCCAGCTCCGCCGGGTAGACGTTGTACCCCCCGCTGATGATCAGGTCCTTGCTGCGACCCACAATCGTCACATACCCATCAGCCGCCTGTCTGCCGACATCACCGGTCTTGAAGAAACCGTCGGCCGTGAACTCCTGGGCGGTTTTCTCCGGCATGCGCCAGTAGCCGGCAAACACATTCGGCCCCTTGACCTGGATGTCGCCAATCTCACCCGGCGCCAGCATCCGCCCGTCACCACCGACCACGCGCAGGCTCACACCGGGCAGCGGCAGTCCCACGGTGCCACCACGGCGCTCGCCCACGTAGGGGTTGGAGGTCAACATGATGGTTTCACTCATGCCATACCGCTCCAGAATCGTGTGGCCGGTGCGCTGCTGCCAGGCCTCGAAAGTGTCCATCAGCAAAGGTGCCGAGCCCGAAATGAACAGACGCATGTGGCTGGCAAGCGCGGGCGTCAGGCCGGGTTCGGCCAGCAGCCGCACATACAACGTCGGCACCCCCATGAACACCGTGGCTTCGGGCATTTTGCGCAACACCAGCCGGGGATCGAACTTGGCGCACCAGATCATCTTGCTGCCGTTGATCAAGGCACCGTGGATGGCCACAAACAGACCATGCACATGGAAAATTGGCAGCGCATGAATCAACACATCACCGCCCTCGGCGGCAGAGCGCCAGCCCCAGTAATCCTTGAGCACCAGCGCGTTGCTGAGCATGTTGCCATGGGTCAGCATGGCCCCCTTGGAGCGGCCGGTGGTGCCGCTGGTGTAGATGATCACCGCCACATCATCGGCTTGCCTGACCACCACCTGATGCTGATCCGGCCAGTGGGCGGCGCGCTCAAGCAGGCTGCCGCTGCGATCATCATTGAGCGTGAACACCCACGGGGTTCCAGCCCGGAACGCCAGCTTGCTGACCCAGCCAAAGTTGGCCGCGCTGCACACCACCACGGCAGGCTCGGCATCCTGGATGAAGTAGTCCATCTCGGCGCTCTGGTAGGCCGTGTTCAGCGGCAAAAATACATAACCGGCCCGTAAGGTGGCCAGGTAGAGCATCAGCGCCTCAACCGACTTTTCCACCTGCACGGCAATACGTGCGCCATCGGGCAAGTCCAGCGATTGCAGAAAATTCGCCAGCATGGCGGTGCCGCTCTCCAGGTCGCGCCAGGTATAAAACAGGCCACTGTCAGTCTCGATGGCGGTGTGTTCCAGATCAGCGGGAAAGGCCCGGCGCAGCGCCGTATACAGGTTGGAAGACGGGTTGGTCATGGCATCTCTCGTACAAGGTGGCGCTCGGCCAAGGTCAGAATCGCGGCGGGCGCTTCTCCAGAAACGCGGTGATGCCTTCGCGCTGCTCAGCACTGTCAGCGTAGGCATAAGCACGTTGCAACAAGGCTGCCAGCGGGTCTGGGTCTGTGACAGAATTCATAGCTACCGGCGCTTGATTGACGTGGGCTGGATGGCTATTGAGTACCCGAAGTGTCTGTTTGTTCAGGCGCGCAGCTTGCGGCGCCAGCCCGGCCATGCGCTGCACCGTGGACTGCGCCAGCGTGGCCAGGTCCACATCTGCCACCACCCGGCTCAAAAAGCCGCGCTGCGCCATCTCCGGCGCACTGAACACCGCCGCCTCCAGCAACATCTGGCGCGCCGTCACCAGACCCACTTCGCGCCCCACCAAAGCCGCCTCACGCGGCGCCATCGGAAACCCCAGGCGGGCAATCGGTGCGCCAAACTGGGCCGATTCGGCCGCCAGCCGGATGTCGCAGCAACTGGCAATCTCGACCCCCGCGCCCATGCAATTGCCAGTGATTTGCGCCACCATCGGCACATCGCAGTTGAGCATGGCGTTCAAAGCGCCCCAGACATCCTCTTCATGAAATTCACGCAAGGAGGCCTCTTCAAAACGAAAGCTGGCGTATTCCGAAATGTCACCGCCAGCACAAAAATGCGCGCCATGGCCAAGCACCAGTACACAACGCACAGTGGCATCCCGCTGGATACCCTCAAACACGCTGCGCAAGTCGCGCCACATGGCGCGGGACATCGCATTAAATCGACGGGGATGACTCAGGGTGACCTGCGCCACCCCTTGCTGCTGCCGCAGCTCAATACGCGCCGGCATGATTTACTCTCATTTTGATAGCTAACAAGGCAATGGATATCCGGGCTAGAGGTCGATTTTTCCTATTTTTCCGTGAACCTCGCACGCGTCCACAGCCACAAACCGGCGCCGCCCAGAATCATCGGCACACACAGCCACTGGCCCATGCTCATGCCCAGGCTCAGCAGGCCCAAATGGGCGTCTGGCTCGCGGAAAAACTCCGCCGTGAAGCGCAGCACACCATAACCGAACAAAAAGGCCGCGGCCACCTGGCCCGGCAAGCGTGGCCGGCGGGCATACAGCCACAACACCACAAACAACAACAGGCCCTCCAGCAAAAACTGGTAGATCTGCGACGGATGACGCGGCAGGTCTCCGGCCCCGCGAAACACCATGCCCCAAGGCAGATCCGGGCTGGCCACCCTGCCCCACAACTCACCATTGATGAAGTTGCCCACGCGCCCCATGGCCAGCCCGGTGGGCACACAGGGGGCGACAAAATCTGCCACTTGCAGCAAGGGGCGTTTGCGCGACCAGGCGAACCAGATTTCAGCCACCACCACGCCCAGCATGCCGCCATGAAAACTCATGCCGCCCTGCCACACGGCAAACACCTCCAGCGGATGGGCGGCGTAGTAGACCGGTTTGTAAAACAGGCAGTAGCCAATGCGTCCGCCCAAAATCACCCCCATCACGCCCAGGAACAAAATGTCTTCCACATCCTTGCGACTCCAGGCCTGAGCACCGGTGAGGGAGACAAACGGTTCATGGCGCAGGCGCAAATTCGCCAGCCACATGAACAAGCCAAATGCCGCCAGATAGGTCAGACCGTACCAGTGCACGGCCACCGGCCCGAGTTGCAGGGCCACAGGATGGATGTCAGGATGGATCAACATGGGTTCAAAACAAAAATGCACTTCAGCAAACGCATGAAGTGCATGGATGGGGTCAAGCGGTCAACGACTCAAAAACTCAGTCGTCCAGCAGCGACAGGTCGCGCACCGCGCCTTTGTCGGCCGACATCACCAGCTTGGCATAGGCCTTGAGCGCAGCCGACACCTTGCGCGGGCGCGGCTTGGCGGGCTTCCAGCCAAGGGCATTCTGCTCGGCACGGCGTTTGGCCAGTTCTTCGTCCGACAGCAGCACGTTGATGCTGCGATTCGGGATGTCGATGCGAATCCGATCGCCGTTGCGCACCAGGCCGATGGCGCCACCGGCCGCCGCCTCGGGCGAGGCGTGGCCGATCGACAGGCCCGAAGTGCCGCCGGAGAAGCGGCCATCGGTCAGCAGCGCGCAGGCCTTGCCCAGGCCCTTGGACTTGATGTAGCTGGTGGGGTAGAGCATTTCCTGCATGCCGGGGCCGCCCTTGGGTCCTTCGTAGCGCACGATGACCACGTCACCGGCCTTGACCTGGTCATTCAGCACATGCTCCACGGCCTCGTCCTGCGACTCGGTCACATGGGCCGGGCCTTCAAACACCAGCAGAGCATCATCCACACCTGCAGTTTTCACCACGCAGCCATTCAGCGCGATGTTGCCCACCAGCACCGCCAGGCCACCCTCTTGTGAAAAGGCGTGGTCGATGGAGCGGATACAGCCCTCAGAACGGTCCGTGTCCAGGCTGGGCCAGCGTGTGGCCTGGCTGAACGCCACCTGGCTGGGCTTGCCGGCGGGGCCGGCCCGATAGAACGTGTGCACCTCGGGGGACTGGGTGCGCAGGATGTCCCACTGGTCCAGCGCGTCCTTCATGGTTTTGGCATGCACCGTGGGCACGTCAGTGTGCAGCTTGCCGGCACGGTCCAGCTCACCCAGGATGGCCATGATGCCACCGGCACGGTGCACGTCCTCGACATGGTATTTCTGCGTATTGGGCGCCACCTTGCACAGCTGCGGTACCACACGTGACAAGCGGTCAATGTCTTTCATGGTGAAGTCAATCTCGGCCTCCTGGGCAATGGCCAGCAAGTGCAGGATGGTGTTGGTGGAGCCACCCATGGCGATGTCCAGCGTCATGGCGTTCTCGAACGCCTTGGGGCCGACCGAACGCGGCAGCACCGTGGTGTCGTCCTGCTCGTAATAACGCTTGGCCAGCTCAACGATCAGGTGGCCGGCGCGTTTGAACAAGGCCTCGCGGTCGGCATGGGTGGCCACCACGGTGCCATTGCCCGGCAGGGCCAGACCCAGCGCCTCGGTCAGGCAGTTCATGGAGTTGGCGGTGAACATGCCCGAGCAGGAGCCGCAGGTCGGGCAGGCAGAACGCTCCACTTCGGCCACTTCCGCGTCACTCACCTTGCTGTCGGCGGCCATCACCATGGCGTCGATCAGGTCGAGCTTGATGACACCCAGCTTGGTCTTGCCGGCTTCCATCGGGCCGCCGGAGACAAACACCACCGGGATATTCAGGCGCATCGCGGCCATCAGCATGCCAGGGGTGATCTTGTCGCAGTTGGAGATGCACACCATGGCATCGGCGCAATGGGCGTTGACCATGTACTCGACCGAGTCGGCAATGATGTCGCGGCTGGGCAGCGAATACAGCATGCCGTCGTGGCCCATGGCGATGCCGTCGTCCACGGCAATGGTGTTGAACTCTTTGGCGACGCCGCCGGCCGCCTCAATCTCGCGCGCTACCAGCTGGCCCAGGTCCTTCAGGTGCACATGGCCGGGCACGAACTGGGTGAAAGAGTTGACCACCGCGATGATGGGCTTCTGGAAGTCGTCGTCCTTCATGCCGGTGGCGCGCCAGAGTGAACGGGCACCAGCCATGTTGCGACCAGCGGTGGAGGTTTTGGAACGGTAGGTGGGCATGGTGATTGATCGTCAAAAAAAGGGGAAGACAGGAGCAAAAAGTGCGTTTCGGATTATGTCCCACAGGTTCACCAGCGGGGTCAGGCAGGTCAATACACCTGCAAAGTGCTCAATTCAGCGACGGTGGTTCTTGCGAAAATTGTTGTCCAGCGCTTCCTTGGTACGAGCCCGGCGCGCATCACGTCGGCGGTCTTCACGTTCCATAGCTTTGCGTTTGGTGTAGCCCGAGCTGTCGGCCCAGGCCCACCAGGCCGCCGCCAGCGCAAACGGCGCCAGCACCAGCCACCAGGGCCACAGCGCCACCGGGCCCCACTCGATGTATTTCAGCCCCAACAAAACCAGTCCCAAAACCAACAGGTACATGACACCCTCTCCCGGCACAAATCACAGATTCCCCAAGGGTAACCGGTATTTGCCGCCGAAGCTTGTCAACGCCCATCCGTACAATGCCGTTAATGACTTGTTGTTTGTTATTTCAAAGGATGACACCATGAAACGCACGCTTTTTGCCCTGGTTGCCGCCACGGTTGTGACCACACCGGTGCTGGCCGACCAAGCCCTGGCACAAAAGAAGAACTGCATGGCCTGCCACGCCGTTGACAAAAAAGTCGTCGGCCCCGCCTACAAGGATGTCGCCCAGAAATACGCGGGGCAAAACGTCAGTGCCAAGCTGGCCACCAAAATCATGAAAGGTGGCTCGGGGGTCTGGGGTGCCGTGCCCATGCCGGCCAACCCGCAGGTGAACCAGGCCGAAGCCGACACCCTGGTCCGCTGGGTGTTGTCACTCAAATAGCGTCATCCCTCGGCCCAACAACAAAAAGCCCGCAATTGCGGGCTTTTTTACAACATCAGTAGGTTTGACCCAACTGACTCAAGATCGCCGGATTTTCCAGCGTCGAGGTGTCCTGGGTAATCGACTCACCCTTGGCCAGCGAACGCAACAGACGGCGCATGATCTTGCCGGAACGGGTCTTGGGCAGGTTCTCACCAAAACGGATGTCTTTCGGCTTGGCGATCGGGCCAATTTCCTTGGCCACCCAGTCACGCAACTCCTTGGCAATCGCCTTGGCTTCATCTCCGGACGGGCAACCACGCTTAAGCACCACAAAGGCGCAAATCGCCTCACCCGTCAAATCATCGGGGCGACCCACCACGGCGGCTTCTGCCACCAGGTCGGTCTTGGCCACCAGCGCTGATTCAATTTCCATCGTGCCCATGCGGTGACCCGACACGTTCAACACGTCGTCGATACGGCCGGTGATGCGGAAGTAGCCCCGGTCGGCACTGCGCACGGCACCGTCGCCAGCCAGGTACAGCTTGCCGCCCATTTCCGGCGGGAAATAGCTGTTCTTGAAGCGCTCGGGATCGTTCCAGATGGTGCGGATCATGGATGGCCAGGGGCGCTTGACCACCAACATGCCACCGGAACCGTTGGGCACGTCATGACCCGCTTCGTCCACGATGGCGGCCATGATGCCGGGCAGCGGCAAGGTACAGCTGCCAGGCACCAGCGGTGTGGCGCCGGGCAGCGGAGTGATCATGTGACCGCCGGTCTCGGTTTGCCAGAAGGTGTCCACAATCGGGCAACGCTCTTTGCCGATGTTCTTGTAGTACCACATCCAGGCTTCGGGGTTGATCGGTTCGCCCACCGAGCCCAGGATACGCAGGCTGGAGAGGTCCGAGCGGTCAGGATGAACCTTTTCATCACTTTCAGCCGCCTTGATCAAGGAGCGGATCGCCGTCGGAGCCGTGTAGAAAATGCTGCACTTGTGACGTTCGATCATCTGCCAGAAGCGGCCAGCGTTCGGGTAGGTCGGGATGCCTTCAAAAATGATCTGGGTGGCGCCAGCGGCCAGCGGGCCATAGGCCACATAGGCGTGACCGGTGATCCAGCCGATGTCGGCCGTGCACCAGAACACGTCGTCAGCGCGCAGGTCAAACGTCCAGTCCATCGTCAGCTTGGACCACAGCACAAAACCGCCGGTGGCGTGCTGCACCCCCTTGGGTTTGCCAGTCGAGCCCGAGGTGTAGAGCACAAACAGCGGGTGTTCGGCCCCGACCATCACCGGGGCACACTCGGTGCTCTGGCTGGCCAGCGCTTCGGTGAAGGTGATGTCGCGGCCTGCCACCATGTTGCAGGGGGTGGCGGTGCGCTCGTACACCAGCACAGTCTTGATCGACTCGCAGCCACCCAGACCCAGGCCTTCGTCCACAATCGCCTTCAGCGGCAACTCCTTGCCACCGCGCATCTGGAAATTCGACGTCACCACCGCCACCGCACCGGCGTCGATGATGCGCTCCTGCAGCGCCTTGGCCGAGAAACCGCCAAACACCACGCTGTGGGTGGCGCCAATACGGGCGCATGCCTGCATGGCGATCACCCCTTCGAGGGTCATGGGCATGTAAATCAGGACACGGTCACCCTTCTGGACGCCACGCGCCTTGAGCGCATTGGCAAACTGGCTGACGCGGGCCAGCAATTCCTTGTAGGTGGTTTTGGTGACGCTGCCATCATCGGCTTCAAAAATGACCGCGACCTTGTTTTCATTGGCCGTGCCCATGTGTTTATCGAGGCAATTGGCCGAGGCATTGAGCTCACCGTCTTCAAACCACTTGTAAAAAGGCGCGTTGGACTCGTCCAGGGTCTTGGTAAAGGGTTTGTTCCAGACCACGTTTTCACGGGCCAGACGAGCCCAGAACCCTTCAAAATCCTTCTCGGCTTCGGCGCACAGGGCGTGATAACCGTCCATGCCGGAAATGCGGGCGGCCCGGACGACGGCATCACTGGGCGGGAAAACGCGGTTTTCAACCAACACGGATTCAATTGCAGACGGTTGTGTGCTCACAGATCAATCTCCTCTAGTTAAATTAAATGCACGCAATAATGTCCAGGCTGGCACTTACATGCCACTGACTGCCAAACACCGGACACACGATCACGATAAACTTGCCGCCCAGTTCTATTGATTGAGAAACCATGTCGTCCCCCAACTCCGAGAAAAGTCCGGTCCTGCGCCCGATTCCACGTCTGATTTTTGCCAGTCGCTGGTTGCAACTGCCCCTGTACCTGGGCTTGATTGCCGCGCAAGGCGTGTATGTATACCACTTTCTGCTGGAACTGCTGCACCTGCTGGAGGCGGCGTTTGGCAACCAGGCCGCCCTGGCAGCCCTGATCGAGAGCATCGGCTACAAGAGTGACGTCCAGATCACGCACCTGAATGAAACCATCATCATGCTGGTGTTGTTGGCGCTGATTGACGTGGTGATGATCTCCAACCTGCTGATCATGGTGATTGTGGGCGGTTATGAAACCTTTGTGTCGCGCATGGACCTCGAAGGCCACCGCGACCAGCCGGAGTGGCTGGACCACGTCAATGCCTCGGTGCTCAAAGTCAAGCTCGCCACCGCCATCATCGGCATCAGCTCGATTCACCTGCTCAAGACCTTCATCAACGCCGCCAACTACGACAACAAGGTGCTGATTGCGCAAACCGCGATCCACATCACTTTCCTGCTCTCGGCCATGGCGATTGCCTATACCGACCGGTTGATGACACATCAGACGCCTGCTGCCCACTGACACTTGACGTCGGCCCGGACGGGCCCATGCGTCAGCCTGGTGTGAGGGTGCCTGATGACATATCTGGCCTCATAAAGAGGAAAAGCTCAATGCAGACCTCTAGCAGGCATGAGCAGGCGCATACCGACAGAACAAGGGCAAACCTTCGTGATACCCACTGTGTCAGTATTTGAGGTTCAGCTGCCGACTGATTTGCCAGCTCAATCTTAGGGCCCCGCCCAGCGTAGCTGGCACTGAACCAGACACCTGCCCTGTGTCGGAAGAAGACTTGCATGCCTGGTGCCGCGAAAAGGGTTTTCGAACACCAACCCAAGGCTGGGCGTGAACCGTTCTGTAGCGCGACAGCACCTGATTCCAGCATGCCCAATCGACCCTGCGTGAACTGCAAGGCCAGCACGAAGTCCTGCAGCGCGAGCTGCGTCAAAAGGAGAAGGCGCGGCGGAAGCGTCAACCTATGCCACTTGGCAACGATGTCGTCCCAGCACAGGCCCAGCACCTCACCCGGCCTCGCGCCAGTCAGCAGCTTGAACTGAAACCTGGCTCGGGCAAAATGGGCGCATGACCATGTCCCCCAACACATACACCATCCGCCCGATGACCCGCCCTGAGGTCAACATCGCTATTGACTGGGCAGCTGCCGAAGGCTGGAACCCGGGGCTGCACGATGCCGATGCGTTTTACGCGGCTGATCACGGTGGTTTTCTGGTCGGGCTGCTGGACGACGAGCCGGTCGCCACCATTTCTGCAGTGAAGTACGGCGCATCTTTTGGCTTCATTGGGTTTTACATCGTCCAGC
>NZ_JAQTWM010000036.1 GCF_028689305.1 Rhodoferax sp.
CTTCGCACCGTCAGCGGGTTTAATGCCGTTCAATTCCATCATGCACCTCTTAGAGCACCTTGACCAGATAACTGATCTTGTTAATCATGCCACGCACCTCTGGTGTATCCACCAATTCGCTGGTGCTATGCATCTTACGCAAGCCCAAGCCGCGAACAGTTGCGCGATGAGATTCTGCGCAGCCAATAGGACTGCGGACCAATTTGACTGTGACCTTTTTTTCGGTTGTCATGTGTATGTACTCCGATCAGACAAACAGCTCTTCAACGGTCTTACCACGCTTGGCAGCCACCACGGAAGGTGTTGTTGCGTGAGAGAGAGCGTCAAGCGTGGCCCGAACCATGTTGTAGGGATTGCTTGAGCCATGGCTCTTTGCGACGATATCTGTAATACCAATCACCTCGAACACCGCACGCATAGGACCACCCGCAATAATGCCCGTTCCTTTCGGTGCTGGTGCCATCATGACGGATGCAGCACCATGGTGTCCAATGACCTTGTGATGGATCGACCCGTTTTTCAGTGACACCTTGGTCATGTTACGACGCGCCTCTTCCATAGCCTTTTGCACGGCAGCAGGCACTTCTTTCGATTTGCCCTTGCCCATGCCAACGGCACCATCACCGTCACCGACGACGGTCAGTGCAGCAAAACCCAGAATACGCCCCCCCTTGACCACTTTGGTCACACGGTTGATCGCGATCATTTTTTCGCGCAAACCGTCCTCAGGACCTTCTGCCTTGCCCTGCATTTTCGCTTGTACTTTTGCCATCTTAGTTTCCGATCTGCTTAGAACTGCAAGCCAGCTTCACGTGCTGAATCAGCCAGTGCCTTGACACGGCCATGGTAGGCATACCCGGCGCGATCAAAGGCTACTTTTTCAATACCAGCAGCTTTTGCTTTTTCAGCCACGCGCTTTCCAATTACTTGAGCTGCAGCCACATTACCACCCTTACCAGAACCACCCAACGATTGGCGAACTTCAGCTTCAGCTGTTGAAGCTGTTGCGATTACTTTGCCGCCATCTCCAGAAATAACACTGGCGTAAATATGCAGATTGGTTCTGTTGACCGTTAAACGGGCAACACCTTGATTGGCGATCCGAATACGTGTCTGACGTGCTCTGCGAAGACGCTGTTCCTTTTTGCTCAACATAGTGCGGCTCCTTATTTCTTCTTGGTTTCTTTGATAACGACTTTTTCGTCCGAGTATCGAATGCCCTTACCCTTGTACGGCTCGGGAGGACGAATAGCACGAATCTCAGCCGCGACCTGACCAACACGTTGACGATCTGCGCCTTTAATCACAATTTCGGTCGGCGTTGGAGTAGCCACAGAAATACCTTCCGGCATATCTTTGTTAACAGGATGTGAATACCCCACAACCAGATTCAACTTGCTGCCTTGTGCTTGGGCCTTGTAACCAACACCAATCAGTGTCAGCTTCTTCTCAAAACCCTTACTGACACCAACCACCATGTTATTGACCAACTGGCGCAAAGTACCAGACATTGCATCAGCTTCGCGAGAGTCATTGGTGGCAGCAAAACTCAACTTGCCCCCCTCATTACTCACCTTAACCAAACCATTTTGCGCCACCAACAACAAGCCGCCAGCACCTTTAACGCTAACTTGCTGCTCACCGAGCACTACATCCACTCCAGCCGGAATGACAACGGGCATTTTTCCAATACGAGACATATTTATTACTCCTAAATGTCACGCATCAGGCGACGTAACAAAGCACTTCACCACCAACACCGGTAGCACGCGCCTTGCGATCAGTCATCACACCTTTGGGTGTTGTGACAATCGCTACACCAAGCCCATTTTGAACTTGCGGAATTGCACCACTACCGCGATACACACGCAAACCAGGACGACTGACACGCTCAATGCGCTCAATAACTGGACGTCCAGCATAGTATTTCAGAGCAATTTCGAGCTCTTGCTTTCCATCGATGGTGTTCACCTTGAACGCATCAATGTAGCCTTCATCTTTCAATACTTGGGCAATCGCAACCTTCACTTTGGAAGAAGGAACGCGAACAGAAGTTTTTGCCACCATCTGCGCATTACGAATGCGCGTCAACAGATCGGCGATCGGATCACTCATACTCATATCTATGTCTCCTGCCGCTTACCAGCTTGCCTTGACAATGCCAGGGATTTCACCAGCAAAAGCCATTTCACGAATCTTTGCCCGAGCCAACCCAAATTGAGCAAAAGTTCCACGCGGACGACCCGTGATTGCACAGCGATTACGCTGACGCGTCGGATTAGCATTACGCGGCAACATCTGCAACCCCAAACGAGCCGCAGCACGCTCTTCTTCCGTGCGCTTGGCATCAGTTGAAATTGCCTTCAATTCCGCATGTTTCTTTGCGTACTTGGCAACCAGTTTGTCTCTTTTGAGCTCTCGCTCGATTAAAGCCATCTTAGCCACAGATCACCTCAGTTCTTGAAGGGGAAACGGAAACCTGCGAGAAGCGCTTTGCACTCATCATCAGTCTTGGCCGTTGTTGTGATACTGATGTTGAGACCACGCAAGGCATCCACCTTGTCATACTCAATCTCAGGAAAAATGATTTGCTCTTTGACGCCGATGTTGTAGTTGCCACGACCATCAAACGAGCGCCCCGAAATACCCCGAAAGTCACGCACACGCGGCAAAGCCACAGTAACAAAACGATCCAGAAATTCATACATTTGCGCACCACGCAAAGTCACCATGCAGCCAATAGCCTGATTCTCACGAATTTTGAAACCCGCAATAGCTTTCTTTGACATGGTCACCACCGGCTTCTGACCAGCAATCTTAGTGAGATCACCAACCGCATGATCCATCACCTTCTTGTCAGCGACAGCCTCGCTCACACCCATATTCAAAGTGATTTTGAGCAAACGCGGAACTTCCATGGGTGACTTATAGCCAAATTTGGAGATCAGCTCCGGCGCCAATTTTTCCCGATAAAGTTGTTGCAAACGAGCCATGTTCATGCCACCTTGATTTCTTCGCCGCTTGACTTGTAAACGCGAACACGCTTACCGTCTGCCAGCAACTTGATACCAACCCGATCCGCCTTGCCAGTAGCCGCATTAAAGATAGCAACATTTGACTGATGAATAGGCATAGTTTTCTCGACAATGCCGCCAGCCTCACCCTTCATGGGATTCGGCTTAGCATGCTTCTTGACCAGATTAACACCCTCAACCACAAGATGAGCGTCATCCTTACGCAACGCCACCTTGCCACGCTTACCCTTATCACGCCCAGCGAGCACGATAACATCATCGCCTTTGCGAATTTTGTTCATGAGACGTCCTTACAAAACTTCAGGGGCCAAAGACACGATCTTCATGAACTTCTCAGTACGCAATTCACGCGTGACCGGCCCAAAGATACGCGTACCAATCGGCTCCAACTTGGCATTCAGCAACACAGCCGCATTGCCATCAAATTTAACCAACGAGCCATCGTTACGACGAATGCCTTTTGCAGTGCGAACCACTACCGCACTGTAGACATCGCCCTTCTTAACACGGCCACGAGGAGCAGCTTCTTTAATGCTCACTTTGATAATGTCACCCACACTGGCGTAGCGACGCTTGGATCCGCCCAGCACCTTAATGCACAGAACGGACTTAGCACCGGTATTGTCGGCAACTTCTAGTCGAGATTCGGTTTGGATCATTTGTTTATTTCCCAACTTGCACCAGAAAATCAACCCACACAACGCAGATCTTTATTCCAGTCAGTCTTGGGCCCGTTACACCCGACATGAACCACTCACATCGTTAGCTTTGGGCAGACACTTCATACTTTTTCAAGCGAAGCCCTGTATTATGCACCAAAAATAGACTGCCGTCAAACAAATCATTTCAATCACAGCAAATAACTTGCTGCCAGCGCCTGAAACGCCTCCACATCCGGTGCCGAACCATTCTCCTCTCGCAGAATGCGCCCAACAGCCGGCGCCAAGTCACCGGCCAAACGGGCATCGAGGAACAACAGCCGTGAACGCCTGGCCAAAACGTCTTCCACTGTCAAGGCGTATTCGTGCCGCACTGCAAAACGCACCATTGCCTCAGTCAGACCCGGACACAGTTCTTGTGTCGCACCGGGCAATGCCCTGATGAAATTCTGCTCGGAGCCGTATGAATGCCATCCTGGCGCCTCATGAATGGGGCGAACCGCCGCCTGCCCCTCATCGGCCCCAACCAAACGCAACGCTTGCGTCTGCCCTTGCCTGGTTTGTCCAATCAAGCCAGTCTGCGAACACCGCTCGATCACATCTTCTGCCATCGCGCGGTAGGTGGTCCACTTGCCCCCCGTCACTGTCACCAAGCCAGACCGGCTGACCAAGATCGTGTGTTCACGACTCAGCCCCTTGGTGTTGCCGCCTTCGTCCTCCGGGGGTTTGACCAGGGGCCGCAGCCCCACCCAAACACTCTTGACATCCGAGCGGCTGGGTACGCGACGCAAGTAACGTGCAGATTCATTCAGGATAAATTCAATTTCTTCAGGAAACGGTCTGGGTTCACGGGCCAAGTCCTGCCGCGGCGTGTCCGTTGTGCCTAGAATCACCTTCCCGAGCCAGGGAACGGCAAACAACACTCGGCCATCCGCCGTCTTGGGCACAATCAAAGCCACATCCGCGCCCAGGAATTCACGCTCCACCACCATATGGACACCCTGACTAGGTGCCACGATGGCCTGTGTCTGTCGGCCCTGTGAATCAGGCACCGCCGCACCATCTTTTTGGCGCAACTCATCCACCCACACCCCAGTCGCATTCACCACACACCGACTGCTCACCTGATACTTTTGTCCGGTCAACTGGTCTTCACAGCACAGACCTGCCACTTTGCCTTCAGCATAAGTCAGCTCAGTGGCACGACAATAATTGATCAGCAGCGCGCCATGGGCGGCCGCAGTACGCGCCAGGACCAACGCCAACCTGGCGTCATTGAATTGACCATCCCAATACTTGACCCCTCCCTTCAAGCCCTGCTCCCGTAACGTGGGCAAGTACGCCAATGTTTCACCACGGCTCAACAGTTCGGTCTTTCCGAGACCGGCATGCCCTGCCAAAACGTCATACATCTTCAACCCGGCGCCATAGAACGGCGTTTCCCACCATTTGTAGGCGGGCATGACAAACGGCATCGGCTGGGCCAGATACGGGGCATTATTCAGCAACAACGTGCGCTCGCGCAGGGCCTCCTGGACCAGCGATATGTTGCCCTGGGCAAGATACCGAACCCCGCCATGCACCAGTTTGGTCGCCCGCGAAGAAGTGCCTTTGGCGAAATCATGCGAATCCATCAACAAAACACGTAAACCGCGCACGGCTGCATCCAGCGCCACCCCCAGACCTGTTGCTCCCCCACCCACGATGACCATGTCATAAGGCACTGGTTCAGCCAGGCGACGAAGCAATTCAGGGCGATCGGTGGCAAGAGGTTGCGGTACAGTAAACATGGGTCAGGCTGATTTAAATATTAACTAAATATGAACGCCTACATTATTCGCCAATTCAAACCATCATGACCTATTTACTCGCTCTCGACCAAGGTACATCCAGTTCTCGCAGCGTTGTTTTTGATGAACAAGGGCAGATTCACGCACTGGCGCAGCTGGAGTTGCCTCAAATTTACCCCCAGCCCGGCTGGGTAGAACACGACCCTCTTGAAATCTGGCGCACCCAGCTCACCACCGCTCGCGAGGCGTTGATGAAAGCCGGCATCACAGCGCGCGAGGTGCGTGCCATCGGCATCACCAACCAGCGCGAAACCACCGTTGTATGGAACCGTAAGACAGGCCAGCCTATCCACCACGCCATCGTCTGGCAAGACCGCCGCACCGAACCCCTTTGCGCCCAACTGCGCCAGCAAGGTTTGTCCGGCACCATCCAGACCAAAACCGGCTTGCTGGTGGATGCCTATTTTTCTGGCACCAAGCTCAAATGGATACTGGACAACGTGCCCGGCGCGCGCGCCCAGGCCGACCGCGGCGACCTGGCCTTTGGCACCATCGACAGCTGGCTGATCTGGCAACTGACCCAAGGCGCCGTGCACGCCACCGACGTCAGCAACGCCTCGCGTACCATGCTGTTCAATGTGCATACCAACCAGTGGGACGATGAACTGCTGCACGCGCTGGATATTCCAGCCAGCCTGCTCCCAACCATCAGCCCCTCCAGCGCCATCTACGGCGAGGTTAGCCCCGACCTGCTGGGCCACGCCATCCCGATCGGCGGCGTAGCAGGTGATCAGCAAAGCGCCTTGTTTGGCCAGGCATGCTTCAAGCCAGGCATGGTCAAGAACACCTATGGCACGGGTTGTTTCATGCTGATGCACACCGGCCTGAAGTTTCATACCTCGGCCAATGGCCTGCTGACCACCAGCGCCGCGCAGACCACGCCCCAAGCCGAATTCGCCATTGAAGGCAGCGTGTTTGTCGGTGGCGCGGTGGTGCAATGGCTGCGCGATGGCCTGCACGCCATCCAGAGCAGTGCCGAGGTTCAGGCGCTGGCAGAAACCGTGCCGGACAGCGGCGGCGTCATGGTGGTACCGGCATTCACCGGACTGGGCGCTCCTTACTGGAAGCCCGATGCCCGGGGATCCATCACCGGCTTGAGTCGTGGCAGCACGGTGGCCCACATTGCCCGCGCCGCGCTGGAAAGCATCGCCTTTCAAAGTGCGGCCTTGCTGCAGGCCATGCGCCGCGATCTGGCCGAAACCGGCGCCGCTGCCGTGACCGAACTGAGAGTCGATGGTGGCGCCTGCGTGAATGACCTGCTGATGCAATTTCAGGCCGATCTGCTGGGCATTCCGGTGATCCGGCCTGCCATCACCGAAACCACTGCTCTGGGTGCCGCCTACCTGGCTGGCTTGTCCACCGGCGTGTTCGGCGGGCTGGATGAACTGGCCGCCCAGTGGCAGGCCGAACGCCGCTTTGAACCCCTCATGCCGCCTGATCAGGCCTCCAATCTGATGGCTCGCTGGGAGCACGCGGTGAGCCAAACAGTGCTGTGACAGTTGGCGGCAGGAATGTCCGCCTGATGTCAGCACAATTGATTAGACTCAAGGTTTTCCACAACGCGGCAGCAGTCTGATCACTGCACACTCATCATGAGCGAGCACATAGCATTCATCGGCGGCGGCAACATGGCCAGCGCCATCATCGGCGGACTGATCAAACAAGGCGTCCCCCCTGAAGACATCGACGTGGTGGAGCCCTTTGACCAAGCGCGCCACCAGCTGGACCGCAGTTTTGGCATTCAGGCGCGCGCCCAGGCTGGCGCCTTCCTCAATAGTGCCGCACTGGTTGTGTGGGCTGTCAAACCCCAGACCTTCAAGGAAGCTGCCCTGGCTGTCGCCCCTCACGCCAGCAGTGCGCTGCACCTGAGCGTGGCGGCTGGCATCCGCAGTGACAGCATCGCCGGTTGGTTGGACACCGAACGTGTGGTCCGCGCCATGCCCAACACCCCAGCGCTGGTGGGCAAGGGCATCACCGGCCTGTACGCCCGCTCGGGTGTCTCGACGGCTGACCAGGCACGCGTCAACCAGGTGATGGCCACCACCGGCGACTACCTGTGGTTCGACACCGAGGACAAACTTGATGTGGTGACGGCCCTGTCCGGCTCCGGCCCCGCCTATGTGTTTTATTTCATGGAAGCCATGACCACCGCCGGAACAGAGATGGGACTGACCCGCGAGCAAGCCCACCAGCTCGCCGTGGCCACTTTTGCGGGTGCCAGCGCGCTGGCCCAGACCTCCAGCGAATCACCCCAGGTGCTGCGCCAGCGCGTCACGTCCAAGGGGGGCACCACCTATGCCGCCATCTCAGCCATGGAAAACGACGATGTGCGGGCCTTGTTCATTGACGCCATGTATGCCGCCCGTGACCGCGCCAAAGAGCTTGGCGACGAGTTTGGCGCAGCCTAAACAAGCTACAGTTTGACTCTCCAGACCACACACCCACTTTTCGCCGCAGAACACTCCATGTACAACTTGAAAAAATGGCTCACAGCCCTGGCCAGCGCGGCAATGATCACCTTGCCGCTGGCCGTGGTCGGCACCGAAGCAGCGGCGCAGACCACCGCACAATCCGCCAAACCCGCCGCCAGCAGCGCCAAGCCGACCAAGAAAAAGGCCAGTGCCAAGGCCAAAGCACGGGCCAACCGCCAAGCCAACGCGAAAACCCAGGCCCCCAAAAATGGCAAAACCAACCCCAAGAAAAAGGTCAAAAAAGCCAGGAAAACCAAGAAGGCCAACGCTCAGTAGTCCGCCCCAAACTTCATTTCAAGAACCGCCGGCCCAGGCGGTTTTTTATGCCACGGCGTAACTGGCAGCAATACCGACAAACACCGTGAAACCCAACCAGTGGTTCTGGCTAAACGCCCTGAAACACCCTTCACGGCTACGCTCACGGATCAGGGTGAAATGCCACACCACCTGCCCGAGAGCAACCACAATTGCTATATAAAACAGAGCGCCAAAGGCATATTTCTTAAGGGCTATAGCCCAAATTCCTATAGAAATCAGGTAGAAACACAGAATCACGGGCACATCCAGCCGCCCCAGTGTGATCGCGGAGGTCCTGATCCCGATCTTCAAGTCATCATCCCGGTCCACCATGGCGTACTCGGTGTCGTAGGCCAGCACCCAAAAGAGGTTGCCCAGCATCAACACCCAGGCCAGCGCCGGCATCTGCGCGCTGGCAGCGGCAAACGCCATCGGAATCCCCATGCCGAAGGCCAGCCCCAGCACCGCCTGCGGCATCGAGACAAAACGCTTGGCAAATGGATAAACCAGCGTCAGGACCAGCGCGGCAAACGACATGCTGATCGTCAACGGGTTGGTCGTCAACACCAGTGCAAACGCCAGCAGCGCCAGCACCGCTGCAACAGCCAACGCCTCCTTGGCGGACACTTTGCCGGTGGTGACCGGGCGTTGTGCCGTGCGCTTGACATGCAGGTCAAACTTGCGGTCCGCCACATCGTTGACACAGCAGCCCGCACTACGCATCAGAATGGTGCCCAGCACAAACACCCCCAGCAGGTGCCAGCCCGGAAAACCACCCGCTGCGACCCACAGCGCCCCCAAGGTGGGCCACAACAGCACCAACCAACCCGCGGGACGGTTCCAGCGAATCAGGTCCAGATACAAACGTGCCTTGGTTTGCCAGAACGTCATGCCTTCACCCTCACAGCCCCAATTGACGCAGGTCCAGGCGGCCACCCCGCATCGGTGGACACCAGAAATGCGCCCCTGTCAGCGGCCGGGACACGGCAAACAGACCATCCACCACACCATCCTCCAGACCCGCCATGCGTCGCATTTGTGCTTCAAAAGCGTCAAAAGAACGACCAAACGCCACAAACATCAGACCCGCCTGCAACCCGGCGGCCCACGGCATCGAGCGGCGCAGGGCAAAAGCCTCGGGCACAAAACTCTCCTGCGCCGTGCGTTTCACATGGGCTGACGCAGGCGCGTCGTCCAGTTCTTCGTTGTCATTGCGGCGCCGGCCTATCATGTGATCCTGCGCCTGCGGGCTCATGGCGTCAAACGCGTCCAGGTCATGCAGCCACTGCTGCACCACCATGAAACTGCTGCCATCCAGACCGGGGCCGGCACCTTGCAACAGCGCAGCGTCACGAGCCGCGTCATCCACCGGGTTTTCCAGGCCATCCTCAAAACCCGTCATGTCACGACCATGCCCCTCAGGACCGCGCCCGTAACGGAACGCGTCCACCACCTGCACCAGCCGTAAGCCCGGCGCCAGCGCCTGCTGCAACTGCCGCGACAGGAGCCACAACTCACCGGGGTCATCACCGCGCAGCCAGCAGCACAGCGCCACAGGTGTGGCCGGCACCGACACACCAGGGCCGCACAAGGCCTGAAACCCGCGCAAGCCCGGCACCTGCGCACCCAGCAACTGCGCCAGCTCCACCCCCATACCGACCAGCACCTGCGTCCCGTCCACCAGGCTGGCCAGTCGGTTCAGGCTAGCGCGAACCGCGTCCACTTGCTGAGTGACCAGCACAAAAAACGCATACCGCCCGGCCCTGGGGACCTCATCCAACACCGCTTTTTGACAATCCGACATACACACCTCTTGCAGATTCTTTCCATTCAGGACAGGCGCCGCACACCAGGCAGCTCGCAGGCATAAATGGCGTTACGTAGCGCGGCAATCGCTTCATAGCGGGTGAAGCTGCGTCGCCAGACCAAGACCACCCGGCGTGTCGGTGGATCACCGGCAAAGGGCAGGTACTTGATGTACGGCTCTTCGTGGCGTTTGGCGCGTGGCTTGGCTGCCAGCGCCTCCTTGGGCACACTCAGGCGTGGCACCAGCGTCACCCCCATGCCGGCGGCCACCATGTGCTTGATGGTTTCCAGCGACGACCCCTCAAAGCTCTTGCGAATGCCTTCGGCATTGCTGGAAAAACGGGCGAATTCCGGGCACACCTCCAGCACATGGTCACGAAAGCAATGCCCACTGCCCAGCAACAACATGGTTTCGGTCTTGAGCTGATCACTGGTCACCTCGGTCTGACTGGCCAGCGGGTGGTTGGTGGGCACCGCTGCCATGAACGGTTCGTCATACAGGGGAGCCACCGCCAGTCCGGCATCCGGAAACGGTTCGGCCAGGATGGCGCAGTCAATTTCACCCGTGCGCAGCATGTCCAGCAGCTTGACCGTGAAATTCTCCTGCAGCATCAGCGGCATCTCGGGCGTGTGCCGGATCATCTGGCGCACCAGGTCCGGCAGCAGATAGGGCCCGATGGTGTAGATCACCCCCAGTGCCAGCGAGCCCGCCAGCGGGTTCTTGCCGCGTTTGGCGATCTCCTTGATGGCCGCAGCCTGTTCCAGCACACTTTGCGCCTGGCGCACGATGTCTTCACCCAGCGGGGTCACCGACACCTCGTTGGCACTGCGCTCAAACAGCTTCACGTCCAGCTCCTCTTCGAGCTTTTTGACAGCCACGGACAGCGTCGGCTGCGACACATAACACGCCTCGGCGGCCTTGCCAAAATGCCGCTCACGCGCCACCGCCACGATGTATTTGAGTTCAGTCAGGGTCATGTCCGTATTGTCATATCAGAATCGGCGCCAAGCGCAAACCCTTCAGCGCGGCATCCAGGCGCCGCAACGCCAGCACTGCTCGAAACCACCCTCCACCAGCTCGCCACAGGTGCAATACCAGCGATGCTGCGGTGTGTTTCCCAGGTCTGCCAGCCATTGCTGCGCCCGTGCCAGCTGGTTGGCGTGGTGGATCCAGACTTCCGGCAGACATTGGTCGGGTGGCAGCTCCCCCGCCGCACTGCCAAGATATTGGCGCTGGACACTGGCCTCGATCCCGTCCTGGCGCAGCAGGTCGGCCCACAGGGTGGCGATGGCGAGGTTGGGGGCCTGGGCAAGACGTTGCATCATGACCACCGACACACCTCAGGCCTTCAAAAACTCGGCCTTGCCGCCGAGCCAACGCTGCACATGTTGTGCCGCCAGCACCGGATGCTGGTCCAGCATCACTGGCGCCAGTTCACGCGCCCAGGTCAGCAGCTCGGCATCTTCGACCACATCGGCAAAACGCAGCAGCGCCGCACCCGACTGGCGCGCCCCCATGAACTCGCCCGGGCCACGAATCTCCAGGTCGCGCCGGGCGATCTCGAAGCCATCGTTGCTCTCGGCCATGGCGCGCAGCCGTTCCCGCGCTGTTTCGCCCAGTCGCGGCGCGTCGCCGGTGGAATACAACAGCACGCAGGCCGAGGCCGCCGCGCCGCGTCCGACCCGGCCGCGCAACTGGTGCAACTGCGAGAGACCGAACCGCTCGGCGTGTTCGATCACCATCAGGCTGGCATTGGGCACATCCACCCCGACCTCAATCACCGTGGTACTCACCAGCACCCCCATCTGGCCAGCGGTGAACTGGCTCATCATGGCCTTTTTCTCAGCCGTCGGCAGGCGTGAATGCAGCAGGCCCACCAGCACCCCGGGCAAGGCCGCGCTGAGCTGGGCATGGGTTTCGGTGGCATTACGCAAGTCCAGTGCCTCACTTTCTTCAATCAGCGGGCAGACCCAGTAAATCTGCCGGCCCTGGGCAATCTGCGCGCTGATGCGTTCGATCACCTCGTCGCGGCGGGCCTCGTGCACCACCCGGGTGATGATCGGCGTGCGCCCCGGCGGCAATTCGTCGAGTGTGGAGACATCCAGGTCGGCGTAATAACTCATGGCCAGCGTTCGCGGGATCGGGGTGGCGCTCATCATCAGAAGATGCGGCTCCAGCGCCAGGGCGTCCACCACCAGCTTGCCGCGCAGGGCCAGCCGCTGCGCCACACCAAAACGATGCTGCTCGTCGATGATGGCCAGCGCCAGGTTCTTGAACTGCACCTTGTCGGTGATGATGGCGTGGGTGCCCACCACCAGTTGCGCCTGGCCGCTGGCAATCAACGCCAGCATGTCGCGCCGCTCCTTGGTTTTCTGGCTGCCGGTGAGCCAGGCCACCGTGATGCCCAGCGGCTGCAGCCAGCTCACCAGCTTGGCAAAGTGCTGGGTAGCCAGAATTTCGGTCGGAGCCATCAGCGCGCACTGCCAGCCCGCGTCGATGCAGACCGCCGCCGCCAGCGCCGCCACCACCGTCTTGCCAGAACCCACGTCACCCTGCAACAGCCGGTGCATCGGCACAGGGCGATGCAGATCATGCGTGATTTCTTCACAGACCCGGCGCTGCGCCGCCGTCAGCTGGAACGGCAACGCCGCCAACAGACGCGCCAGCAAGCCTGCGCTGGCAGGCGCAGCCCCCTGGACGGGCAACAGCGCAGGCGCCCGAAAACCGGCACGCTCACGCTTGGCCTGCAATTGTGAGAGCTGTTGCGCCAGCAACTCTTCCGCTTTCAGACGCTGCCAGGCCGGGTGGCTGCGGTCCTCCAGCGCGGCAAGTGTCACATCCGGCGCCGGATGATGCAAAAACAATAGCGCCTCACGCAGATTCCATCCGGGCTGGAGGCCAATTTTGCTTAAAAAATTCGCAGGGATCGTGTCATTCAACTCGGCCCGCGTCAGGGCACCCAACACCGCGCGACGCAGGTAGGGCTGGGGCAAACCGGCCACCGTGGGGTAGACCGGCGTCAGCGCCCGGGCCAGTTCACCACCGGCTGGTTTGAACACCGGGTGCATCATGGTCAGGCCGGCGAAGCCGCCCCGGACCTCACCGCGCACCCGGATCGCCTGGCCCACCGCCAGCGCCTTTTGCTGAGAGGGGTAAAAGGTGAAAAAACGCAGCAGACAAGTGCCGGTGCCATCATCCAGGGTCACCAGCAATTGACGGTGCCCGCCGAGCTTGACCTCGCTGTGCCGGACAATGCCTTCGACCTGCGCCACCTCACCCTCGCGCACGTCGCGCAGCTTGACCAGCCGGGTCTCGTCCTCGTAACGCAAGGGCAAGTGCAGCGCCAGATCAATGGCACGGTTCAGCCCGAGCTTGCGCAGCGCCTTCTGTGGGCCGCTCAAAGGTTTTTCTGGCACGGAGGTCATCCATCCATTTTGCCCGCCAGCCGTCAAGGCGACAAACGGGCACATTCCACGCATAATTACACACAGTCACATTGGCACAGGTGTGGGCGGGCTTGGCGCCGGCCACCAGGCGGTGTGGCGACCATCTTTCACAAAAGGGTTGACTGGATGATCATGTTCCATCGAAGATTTTTGCACCGCTGCCTGCTCGCCGGTTCGGCGGCGGGACTCAGCTTGTCGCTTCACGCCCAACCGGCTGGCTTGCTGTACGACCCCGAGCCGCCAGCGGACTCGGCTTACGTTCGGGTCCTGGTGGCCGGCAACGCTGAAAAAGTGGCCCTCACCGTCGACGGCAAAGTGCGCGTGGCGTCACTGCCCGCCAACCAGGTCAGTGACTACATGGTGCTGACCGCTGGCAAACACGTGCTGGGCCTGCAGATGGCCGGCAAAACCAAGGAAACGGGCACCATGACACTGGATGTCGTGCCTGGCCGGGCCACGACACTGGGTTTTTCTGCGGCACAACTCAGCGCTGCGCCAGCCGTGTTTGAAGACAAGACCGGTGCTAACAAGCTCAAAGCCATGCTGGCGGTCTATCCACTGGTGAAAACCCCAGCCTCCATGGACATCCTGACTGCCGACGGGACCACCAAGGTTTTCTCCAATGTCAGCTATGGCGCCATCCATGCACTGCCGGTGAATCCGATCACGGTGGACGTGATCGCCGTCAAGGCGGGTGACAAGTCTGCGCTGGCACGCGCATCTCTCGACATGAAGCAAAGTTCCTCGTACAGCGTTTTTCTGCTGCCTGACCATGGCGGGAAAATCATGATGAAAGTGTTTCAGAACAAAACGGAACGATACACAGGCAAATCATTTTGAAGATATCAAACCCTATGAAAACCAATTCCATCACCACCTTGGTCACAAAAGCCGTACTGGCCAGCACCCTGATTTGTGCCAGCGCCTACTCCCTGGCCCAAACGTCTTCTGCGCTGATTGGCAAGGATGACTGGCTGTTCACCCGCTACGAGTTTGCGGACCCGGCCGACGCCCAGGACACCCAGGCCACCATTGACTTGTTTGGCAAGGTCAACAAGCTGTTCGAGCGCAAGGGGATCGCCCTGGCGTTGGCCATTGTCCCGTCGAAGATCAGGATCAATGCGGAGCAACTGCCTGCCGACAAGCCGCTTGACAGCTACACCGCTGGCAAATATGAAACTGCCGTGAAATCGCTGACTGCGCTGGGGCTCAATGTGGTCAATTTGAATCAACCGTTTTTGAACAGCCAGCACAAAAACAGCGACACCTCGCTGTTTCTGCACCTCGATACCCATTGGTCACATACCGGCGCCTATTTGGCCGCGGAAACCATCAAAAATACCATCACCACCAACCCGACGCTGAAGGCCGCGCTGGCAGCCACGCCTGAAGAGAAATACACCCTGACCTGGGCGACCCGCAAGGTGGGTGTACGCACCCGGGATCTGGTCAAGCTGTTGCCCAAGGGCGCGCCCGCCTATCCGCCAGAGCAGGTCCTGCAATTCAAGGTTGAACGTGGCTCGGAATCCAAGGCCGCTTTATTGGGCAACGGCGAAGTCACGGCCATCACGGTCATTGGCAGCAGTTACACCAACCGCAATACCGGCTACCCCGACGCACTGCGATATTTCCTGCAGCGCAACCTGCTGGACATTTCCATCCCGGTAGACCAGGGTCCGTGGGTCGGCATGGAGGCCTACCTGCGTGATGACGCTTTCAAGACCAGCAAACCCAAGCTCATCATCTGGGAAATTCCGGAGCGTGAACTTCGCTCACCGCCCAACTACAAATACCGCGATGCCCGGTATGTGATTGACAACAATGAATGGCTGAACCGAATCACCAGTCTGCTGCAATAAACCAATGGAGATAGCGACACCATGCGTTTGACCAATGCATGGCGCCGCAGACATCATGAACATGCGCTTTCGTCACCTTGGTCTTGCGTGGGTCTGGCAGCTAGCCTTGTTGTCTGTGCTGGCCGGGTCAGTCGGCGCAGCCGAGCCGCCAGCTGGTTTTGTGGGCAAAAATGAATGGCTGTTCTACCGGTATGAGTTTGCCGAACCCGAACATGCGACCGAAATCAAGAAATCGGTCCAGCTGATTCGCGATTTCAGCAAGGTGCTCGGCGAACACGGAACCCAACTGGTCGTGGCCATGGTGCCGCTGAAGATCCGGGTGTATGCCGAGCATTTGCCGGATGACGTCAAATTGAACGACACCACCCTGAATCAGTACGCCAACACGCTGGATTTGTTCAGATCCAATGGTGTTTTCACGGTCGACCTCAACACCGCTTTTTTAAACAGCCCCAAGCGAAACAGCGATACCCCGCTGTTCTTCAGGCTGGATACCCACTGGACGCCATCCGGCGCCATGGTGGCGGCTGAAACCATCAAAGCCGGGTTGTACGCCAATCCAGCGACCAAAGCCGCCGCGGAAGCCATGCCGGAAGTCGCCTATAACATCAAGGTGGCGCCGCGCAAGCGGGCCTCCAGAGGTCGCGACCTGATCACGGTGCTGCCACCGAATTCGCCCGTGTTTGCGCCTGAAATGGTGGCGCAGGTCAATGTGATTCCCGTACAGGCCGGCACGACGCCGCTAGTCGGTGATGTTCCCATTCCGGAATTCGCAGTGGTGGGCAGCAGTTATTCGCGCGACTGGACCGGATTTGTAGACGCCATGCGCTACGTCTTCCAGCGGGACATGGTCAGCTTCGCCGTCGGCGCGGACCAGGGTTCCTGGGTCGGCATGGAAACCTATCTGCGCGAAGATACCTACAAACAAAAACACCCCAAAATCCTGATTTGGGAAATGCCCGAACGCGACATGCGGGCGCCGCCCGACTACAAATTTCGTGAAAGCAGGTACATCAGCAGCAATGCCGCCTGGCTGACACGGGTGTCTGGCCTGGTCAAGGCAGAGACTGGCCACTGATTTTTTTGTCTGGTTCGCCAAAGCGGGGGATCAGCCTTTCCCCCACACCATGACCACATCGTCTCTCAACACCACACGGGTCTTTACCCTTAGCGACTTCGATTTTGACCTGCCGCCGGCGCTGATCGCCCAGCACCCGGCGCCAGAGCGTAGCGGCTCACGCCTGCTGGATGGGACGCACGCCACCGCCGTGGACCGGATTTTTCGGGACCTGCCCACACTGCTGCAAGCCGGTGACCTGGTGGTGTTCAATGACACCCGGGTCATGAATGCCCGTCTGTTCGGTGAAAAGCCGACGGGTGGCAAGCTCGAACTGCTGATCGAGCGGGTACTGGGCGGCAACCAGGTGGCAGCCCACATGCGTGTCAGCAAAAAACCCGAGATCGGCACCACCGTCAGCCTGATCAGCGCGCCAGGCAGCAACGACCATCTGAGTGCCACCCTGCTGGGCCGCTGGCCCGATGAACAGGGGCCGCTGTTTCGTTTTGTCCTGTCCAACGACGCAGGGGACGACCCCTACACCTTGATGGCACGCCATGGCCATGTGCCGCTGCCCCCCTATATCACCCATAGCGATTCAGCCGAAGACGTGCAGCGTTACCAGACCGTGTTCGCCAAACACCCCGGAGCCGTGGCCGCTCCAACCGCCGCACTGCATTTTGATGAGACCTTGCTAGCCAGGATGGACGCCATGGGCGTGCAGCGTGCCCACGTGACATTACATGTGGGCGCCGGCACCTTCCAGCCGGTCAAAACCGAAAATCTGGCTGAGCATCAAATGCACAGTGAATGGTATGACGTGCCCGCAGCCACCCAACAAGCCATTGCGGATTGCCGTGCCCGCGGTGGCCGGGTGGTGGCCGTGGGGACCACCTCGGTGCGCACACTGGAATCATGGGCCCGAACCGGCCAGACCACGGGTGACACCCGCATCTTCATCACACCCGGTTTTGACTTCAAGGTGGTTGATGCGCTGGTGACCAATTTCCACCTGCCCAAATCGAGCCTGATGATGCTGGTCAGCGCCTTCGCCGGCCATGCACACATCATGGCGCTGTATCAGCACGCCATCACCCGGGCTTATCGCTTCTTCAGCTATGGCGATGCCATGCTGCTCGTGCGCTCGCCTGCGACCTGAACCCGTCCCGCACCATCACCCTCCGTCGAAAGAGCTTGTGCTGTGAACACCTTTCAAAAACGCACGGCCGTCCGTATCGCCTCGGTCAGTATTTTCCTGGCCTGCATCGCCAGTCCCATGGCCTGGTATGTGGCCCGTGAAAATGCCGAACAGGGCATTGTTTCTCTGGCCATCGAAGAGTCCGGCCGCCTGCTGCACCGCTATGACGCCATCCAGCTGGACGGGCCGGATGCCAAGGAAAAGGCCTTGGACGCGGCACAGACCATCAGCGGCGGCATGTTTGATCTGGTTGAAATTTATGGGCCGACCGGCAACAAACTGGCAGGGGCCAGCACGCCTGAAGGTAAAGCCGTGGAATCCTTGTTGCCCCACCATGGTTGGCCCAACTACACCGAAGCGTTTTACCTGGGCAACAAACTCGACAATGGCCTGTGGGTGCTGCGCGTTTTTGTGCCGCTGCGCGATTCCACGACCGACATGAGCCGCCCCATCACCGGTTATTTCGAGGGTGTGCGGGTGATGCCGGCGTGGCAGCAGGACCAGATGTTTTCAAGCGCCTTGAGCGCAGCACTGATGATCGGCCTGGCCGCGTTGCTGTGTGGCGCCGTTTTATATCCTGTGGTGGTCAATTTGTCGGCAGACAACGAACGCAAGGCACGCGAGGTGCTGGACTCCCACATTTCAATGATGGAAGCGTTGGGACGTGCCATTGCCAAGCGCGACTCCGACACCGGCGCGCACAACTACCGGGTCGCCTGGATCGCCTCCAATATTGCCGAAAAAATGGCCATTGAAGGCGCCGCCATGCAAGCCCTGATTGCCGGCAGCTTCTTGCACGATGTGGGCAAGATCGCCATCCCCGATGCCATCCTGCTCAAACCCGGCAAACTGGACGATGCAGAAATGGCCATCATGCGCACCCATGTCAGCCAAGGCAAGGAAATCGTGACCGGCATGGGCTGGCTGGATGGTGCCAATGCGGTGGTGGCCTCGCACCATGAAAAATGGAATGGCAGCGGTTACCCACGGCAACTCAAGGGCGAGGCCATACCGCTGTCGGCCCGGGTCTTTGCGGTGGCAGACGTGTTTGATGCCCTGTGTTCCAAACGCCCCTACAAAGAGCCGCTGAGTTTTGACGCTGCCATGGCCATTCTGGAGCAGGACACCGGCAGCCACTTTGATCCGGCCGTCATGGCCGTTTTCAAACCCATGGCACGCGAGCTTTACGACCGACTGGTCCGCAGTGACGAAGACAGCGCCCGCGAATTGCTGGAAGAACGTGTGCGCATGTATTTTGAACACTGAATCAGCTCCTTATTGCCCCTGACCGTTGCCGTATCCCTGCCTGTTCGATCTGAGCCTGGCCGGGCGTGCGCCTGGCGTACAGCGAAGGGCTCCGACAGATCAAAGACAATAGCGCCCATGCTGAAATTTGACCTGCTCCAAACCGATCCCGCCATCCCCGACACCGGCTACGCGGGCAGCCACGCCCGCCGCGGCACGCTCACCCTGAACCATGGCGTGGTGCAAACCCCGATCTTCATGCCGGTGGGTACCTACGGCACGGTCAAAGGGGTCACCCCGGCCAGCCTGGACGACATGGGCGCGCAGATCATCCTGGGCAACACCTTTCACCTGTGGATGCGCCCTGGCCTGGACGTGATGCAGAGTTTTGGTGGCCTGCACGGCTTTGAGCGCTGGGACAAACCGATCCTGACCGACTCCGGCGGCTTTCAGGTCTGGAGCCTGGGCGCGATGCGCAAGATCACCGAAGAAGGCGTGCACTTCTCCAGCCCGGTCAACGGCGACAAGCTCTTCATGTCGCCCGAAGTGTCGATGCAGATCCAGACCACCCTCAACAGCGACATCGTGATGCAACTCGACGAATGCACGCCGTATTTGTCGGTCGAGCCCAAAACCAAGGGCCAGATCACCACCGAACGCGAAGCCCGCACCAGCATGGAAATGAGCCTGCGCTGGGCCAAGCGCAGCCAGGCCGAATTCGCCCGCCTGGAAAACCCCAACGCGCTGTTTGGCATCGTGCAAGGCGGCATGTTTGAGCACCTGCGCCAGGAGTCGCTGGAAGCCTTGGTCGAGATGAACTTCCCCGGCTACGCCGTCGGCGGCGTGAGTGTGGGTGAACCCAAGGACGAGATGCTGCGCATCATGGCGCACAGCCCGCACCGCCTGCCTGCGCACAAACCGCGTTACCTGATGGGCGTGGGCACACCTGAAGATCTGGTCGAAGGTGTGGCGCAGGGTGTGGACATGTTTGACTGCGTCATGCCCACCCGCAACGCGCGCAACGGCACGCTGTTCACCCGCTTTGGCGACCTGAAAATGCGCAACGCCCGCCACAAGGCCGACCACGGCCCGCTCGATGCCACCTGCACCTGCTACACCTGCCAAGGTGTGACCCGGCCCGACGGCACGGTCAGCGGTGGTTTCAGCCGCGCCTACCTGCACCACCTGGACCGCTGCGGCGAAATGCTCAGCCCCATGCTCTCAAGCATCCACAACCTGCACTACTACCTGAACCTGATGCGCGAGGTGCGCGCCGCGCTGGACAATGGCACGTTTGGCGCATTCAGAGCGCAATTCAAGGCTGACCGGGCACGCGGGGTGTAAGACAAACAGGAAGTTATCGTTGCAGATCATGGAATGAAACGCCAGATTTGCCAGGATCAAACTCCCTGAATCCGCTTCATTCGATGCACCTTCTCACCCGCCTGCTCAAAACCCTGTTCGGCTGGCTGCTGGCGCTGCTCATTCTGTTCGAGGAATGGGGCTGGGAGCCGCTGCAACGGGCACTGGCCTGGGTCGGACAGTTGCCGGGGCTGCGTTGGCTGGAAAGCCGCATTCAGACGCTGCCGCCCTACGGTGCGCTGGCGATCTTTTTGCTGCCCACCTTGCTGTTGTTACCCGTTAAGCTGCTGGCGCTGTGGCTGATCGGGCAAGGGCAGGTGTTGGGCGGCACGCTGGTCATCCTGACGGCCAAAGTGGCGGGCACCGCCATCGTGGCCCGCCTGTTCAGCCTGACCCGCGACACACTGATGCAGCTGGGCTGGTTCGCCCGGCTCTACACCCGCTGGGTAAACTGGAAAGAAGCCCTGCTGGCGCAGGTGCGCGCCTCCTGGCCTTGGCGGCTTGGACGGGTGCTCAAACAGCGCGCCAAACAACGATGGGCCCGTTGGAAGCGGCTCTGGCCGCAGACTTGACGCTCACCACCACAACTTGCACAACGGCCTGAACCTGACACGGAGCGTGTAAAAAAAAAGCCACCCGAGGGTGGCTTGTAAAGGTTCCCCCAGGGGGAACGTCGTTGGAAACTCAGTGATCTTCAAACGGGTTGAGCTATCAGATCCCAACCTCTCGCTTCGTGACTGTGACAGCAGCGGAAGTAAATGTAACGAAGCCAAAAACCTTTGTGTATCCCCCATTTGGGGGGTTTTGAGGCGTTTTTTGTAAAAAAGTGTATTTATTGATGACTCATCACACCGATGACGGGGTCGGCAGCGGCAGCACAATGACAAAACAGGCGCCACCAGTCGGCCGACCTTCACAATACGCCCGCCCGCCGTGACGCTGGGCAATCGATTTCACCAACGCCAGACCCAATCCAACGCCCCCGTCACGCTCGGTGGCCCCAGGCAAACGGTAAAACGGCTCAAAAATCCGCTCCCGCAGTTCGGGCGGCACACCGGGGCCACGGTCGCACACCCTGATTTCTACCTGCCCGGCGCTGCACTGCAGGCTCAGGATGACTTCACCGGCCGCATGGCGGCGCGCGTTTTCCAGCAGATTGCGCACCGCGCGGCGCAGCAGTTTGGCAACCCCCTGCACCACCAGTTCATGCGCAGCCGGGTCCCCCGCCTCAGCCAAACCGGTCTGGACATCCAGCTCAGCGTCCACACGGGCACACTCTTCGGCCACCAGGCCAATCAGTTCCACCGGCTCCACCGTCCCCATGTCCGACTCACGGGCGTCGAGCCGGCTGGCCAGCAGAATTTCTTCAATCAACTGATCCAGCTCACTGATATTGCGTTCGATCTCGTTTTTGAACGCTGGTGTGGAACCGGGCCCCATCAGCTCCAGCCCCATGCGAATACGCGTCAGCGGGGAACGCAACTCGTGGGAGGCATTGGCCAGCAAAGATTTTTGTGAGGCCAACAGCGCCTCATGAGATTTGACCAGTGTCTCGACGCGCTCGGCGGCACTGTTGAAACGCTTGGCCAGAAACGCCACTTCGTCCGAACCCTGCTCCGGCACGCGGATCGACAAATCACCTTCGCCCCACTGTTGCACACCATCCTGCAGCCGTTCCAGCCGGCGGGTCAAGGTGCGCACGATCGGGTAAGTGGCCAGCGCCACCGCAAGGCCCACCCACACCAGCATCCAGGCAAAGCCAAAGGGGGGGCGGCTCCAGAACGAAGGTGGCGCCCGCATCAGCCGCATGCGCATGGTCTGCCCATCATGCATATGCACCACAAACTCAGGGACTCCCGGGCGCTCCAGCTCCGTGACAGGCATCGATGCCGCGCCCTTGGGGAGATCCAGCGGCAGGACAGGCGGTGCGCCTTCGGTCACCAGGGGCGGCATCGGGCGTGGCCGATACATGGGGCCGCGCCTGTCGCTGCCGGCACGCAGTTCGGACTCCTCCTGCATGAAGCGCGGGCGCCCATGGCCGATGATCTGCCCGGCCTCGTTACGCACCACCACATCGCGCAACGGTGGTTCGGCCGCCAACCGCCAGATCCAGCCCACCAGCAACGTGAGCACGGCCACCGTCAGTACCACGGCCAGCCAGATCCGCACATACAGTTTCTGAAACATCAGTCTTGCTGCCTGGCAAACACGTAACCCACACCCCGCACGGTGAGAATGCGCTTGGGTGACTTGGCATCCACCTCGATGGCGGCACGGATGCGCCCCATGTGGACATCAATGGAGCGGTCAAACGCATCGAGTTCACGGCCACGCACGGCTTCCATGATCTGGTCACGCGTGAGTACCCGGCCAGCACGTTCGGCCAAGGCCACCAGCAGGTCAAATTGGTAGGAAGTCAGTTCACACGCCAGGCCATTCACACTCACCACCCGCGCATCGCGATCAATATCAAGCGAACCAAAACGCATGTGGCTGGCCACCGCCGCAGGCACACCTTCACCGTGACGGCGCAGCACCGCCCGGATGCGAGCCAACAACTCGCGCGGCTCAAAGGGTTTGGGCAGGTAGTCATCTGCGCCCATTTCCAGCCCGATGATGCGGTCCATCGGGTCACCCTTGGCGGTCAGCATCAGCACCGGCGTGGCCGCCAAAGCACCGGGCAAGGCGCGGATACGACGGCACACTTCCAGGCCGTCCATGTCCGGCAGCATCAAATCCAGGATCACCAGATGGGGCGCCTGCGCCTCCAGCGTGACCAGCCCGCTACGGGCGTCGCCCGCATGAGTGACCTGGTAACCCGACTGGCCCAGGTATTCACCCACCATGGCGGCCAGGCGCGCATCGTCTTCAATCATCAACAGGTGTTGGTTCATGGTGTCAGTCTAGGCAATCGCCACTTCTGCGGCTTGAACGGCAGGTAAAGTTCAGGTAAACACTCACCCCGGTAGCTATAAATTTAATAGCTAATAATGACCTATTTATCCGGGCTAGGGGCCAATTTTGCCTGGGAAGCCAGCCACACCAGCAACAACACCGGCAAGCCCAGCAACGCGGTGGCCACAAAAAAATTCGTGTAACCGAAGGCATCCACATAGCGCCCGGAATAACCCGCCAGAAATTTGGGCAGCAGCAGCATCATCGAGCTGAACAGGGCATATTGGGTAGCCGAATAGTTCACATTGGTCAGGCTCGACAAATAGGCGATGAACGCGGCCGACGCGATGCCGCTGGACAGGTTGTCGGCCGAGATCACCAGGATCAGCCCGGTGAGGTCATGCCCACGGGTGCTCAGCAAGGAAAACAGCAGGTTGCTGGCGGCGCTCAGCACAGCGCCCAGCAGCAGCACCCGCATGACCCCCAGGCGCATGGCCAGCGCACCACCGACAAACGCCCCGGCCAGCGTCATGATGACCCCATAGACTTTGGTGACGGTCGCCACCTCAGCCTTGCTGTAGCCCATGTCCACATAAAACGGATTGGCCATGATGCCCATCACCACATCGCTGATGCGGTAGGTGGCAATCAGTGCCAGGATCAACACGGCCTGCCAGCGGTAACGGCGCAAGAAGTCGGCAAATGGCTCCACCAGCGCACCGCGCAACCAGTCCACGGCATTTTTGGCTGGCGGCAAGACGCGGCGCAAGGGCTCCGGGGATGCCAGCACGGTCACCACCCCGAGCGCCATGCTGGCCGCCATCACCAGATAGGCGGTGTGCCAAGCCCCGTGCTGGTAACCCGTCACCACCGAGGTTTCGGCATGTGCAGCAATCCACAACACCCCGGCGCCGGCCCAGATCATGGCCAGCCGGTAACCGGTCTGGTACGCCGCGGCCAGTGCCGCCTGCCGGTCCACGTCGGCGGACTCGATGCGAAAGGCGTCCAGCGCAATGTCCTGCGTGGCCGAGCCGAAAGCCACCGCCAACGCCCCCCAGACCACCGGCGTCAGGGCCACTTGCGGGTCATTGAACGACATTGCCACCAGCCCCAGCACAATGGCCAGCTGCGACAGCAGCAGCCAGCTGCGGCGACGCCCCAGCAGCCGCGTCAGCACCGGGATCGGCAGTCGATCCACCAGCGGCGCCCACATCCATTTGAAGGCGTAGGCCAAACCGACCCAGCTCAAGTAACCAATGGTGGTGCGGTCAATGCCGGCTTCGCGCAGCCAGAAGCTCAAGGTCCCCAGCACCAGCAGCAAGGGCAGCCCGGCGGCGAACCCCAGCAACAGCATCCGCACCGACGGCGGCTCCAGATAGACCTTTAACGTGGTCAGCCAACTTTTGCGCGGTGTGTCGTTTGGTTCTTGCTTGGTCATCCGGCGATGATAGCCAAGCCATCTTGCTCCGCCATGCACCACACGCCGAATCATTCCCTGTTTATTTGATAAATGTCAAATTACACTTTTTACAAAAGTGATAACGAGTTTTTCAAAAAATAACTAAACTCTGATATTGAACAAAAAAACAGGGGACAACCATGCGTACGGATATGTTCCAGCAATCGCTGGAAGACCTCAACGGCTCCACCGCCGACATTGAGGCGTCAGCTCTCATTTCCACCGACGGTCTGATGATGGCATCCGCCCTGCCACAAGGCATGGACGAAGACCGCATTGGCGCAATGTCTGCCGCCCTGCTGTCTCTCGGCGAACGCACGGCCAAGGAGCTCACACGTGGTCAGCTGGAACGTGTGCTGATCCAGGGGGCACAAGGCTACGTCATCATGACGGCGGCCGGCCCGGAAGCCGTGCTGACCGTGCTGGCCAAATCGAATGCCAAGCTGGGACTGATTTTTCTCGACATCAAAAGGGCGGCAGAGGCCTTGTCCAAGCTGATTTGATCCGTTTCATCGTGGGCTTGACCCCAACGCCAGTCCCGGCGGCGGCAAGTGAACAACCTGCCCGGATGGGGCCTGTTTTTCCCACACCACCACCCATCAAACTGTAACAGTTGTAAACAATGTAAATGCATCTGACACCGGTGCAAGGTGGTGGCTGCTACTCGTTTACGCTACGGTCGGATTTATCAACAGTGGCCGCCCCCGGAGGAATCACCATGAATCGACTCAACTTCATGATTGCGTCTGATTTTGCACCTGAGCGTTTTGCCGGCTGGTATATGCTGAACACGCGACTGCAACGCCGTTCCGGCATCAACCTGCATTTGCTGACGCCCACCTGCGCACAGGAACAGGCCCATTTATTGACCTCAGGTACCGTTGACCTGGTTTACGCCAACCCGTTTCATGCCACGGCCATGATCCGCACACAGGGCTACATTGCGCTGGCCAGGCCGGCCCATCATTTTGACGAAATGGTCATGGTCAGCAACGCACAATCCAGTCTGTCGCGGATCGAGGACCTCCAACCCGGCTGTCGTATCGCTGTGACCAATCACGATGACGTCAAACAGTTTGCCCTGCACCTGCTTGAGCCCGCCGGCCTGAGCCACGCCAGCGTCGCGTGGGTTCATGTCGACAGCTACCAGGCCGCCGTGCGGCTGCTGATCAGGAACGAGGTGCAGGCGTCCATCTTCCTGGCTGATGCCTTTGCCTCACTCTCACGCTTGACGCGAAGCCAGTTGCGGCCTCTGGTCGAAAGCGACATCGGGCCCCTCTCACATGTGATGCTCGGCTCCAGCAGGATTGGTGGACAGATCCCCGCGCTCCAGCAGGCCCTGCTGGACCTGGGGCAGGACACAACCGATCGTGATGTGCTGGACGCCCTGGGCCTGCCGCGGGGCTTTGATGCCATGAGCCCGGAAGATGCCGAGTCCATGCTTGACCAGATGACCACCTGGCTCAACTGACCACTTCAACCCGCTGCGGTAAATACCGTCAGCACCCCGGTGTAGCCATACAAATGGCTGCGCGCAATTTCACCGCTGGCAAAAAATCCAACCAAAGGCACATCCCCCAGGGCCTGCCGGATGATTTGCAGTTCAGCACTTGGCCCGCCAAAGTGGGCGCCTCCACGCCCGGTACAACTGACATAAATGGCGCCGGCGATACCGCGATCCGGATGCGGGGCGGCCTGCGCCTCGGACGCCGCCAGTGCGGTGGCAGATGCCAGGGCCAGTTCCTGCGGCTCAAGCTCCTCGCGGATTTCAGCACAAACGCGTTTCAGGTCGGCCCGGGCCGCCTGCACATGGCGCTGACAAAACGCCAGCTCCATCCCCACGCTGACCGGCACCGCCAGCGCCACCCCTGAGCGACCGGGGTCCAGACCAATGATGTGGCGCACCAGCACGTCACTGCCAAAATGGCCAGTACGGGTGATGCTGGCAGCGTCAACCACGCCAGCGCGATCATGTTCGGTCAATCCCACCAGCGTGGCACGCACTGCCTGCAAGGCCTCACGGGGCTCATCCAGGCTCACGTGAAGTTCGCGCAACAACACCGCCAGCGCCGGCTCGCCATCAAGCGCCAGCACCACGTTGTGGTCCGCAGCCGTGACCTGATGCGCCTTGGCCACCGGCAAACACCCCTGCGTCACCCGTGACACCATGCCCACCCCCGCCCCAAAGGCCACACCACTGAGTCCACCACTGAAGACCCCGCTGGCCGCCCCCTGGCCCTTGACATTGCCATCCCCTGCCACGGCAAACTGGACCTGCTTGCCCCGACCCGACGACAGGCCGCCAAACAGGTAACCCGAATCGGTCCGCTCGGCCAGTTCTTCAATCAGTTCCGGCAAATCAGCCATGTGCGGGTCAGCATGCACCAGCGCAGTGTGGGCCTCAAAAGCCATGCCCAGCGGCGCCACCCCGGAAAACACCCGGTACTGGTCCGACGGCAACTCACACAACATGACCGCCAACGCCGGTTCGTCCACGTATTCCACATTGTTGGAAACAATCCCCACCCCCACGGTTCCGGCCCAATCCGTGATCTCGGGCAGCTCGCCACTGAGGTAGGCCAGGATGTCCTGCGCCTGGGCCGCGTAATGGTCGGTGATGTAGAGCAAGGCCAGCGTGGGCGCACTGGCATAACCATGCAGCGCGATCTGTGCCCGCAATTGCGCCAGCACCAGCCCGGCCGCCATGACCCACTGCGGGTGCGTCGCGTGGGCGTACGGAAACAGTTTCATGGCATCGCCTGACTGCTTGACCCGCGTCGGTTCAACGGCTGCGGCTGGCCGGCTTGGTGGCCGTTTGTTTCACCGCCGCCCGTTTGGCCGGCGCCTTTTTCGCCGCCGTCCCGGCGGCAGCTTTTTGCGTGGCCTTGATCGCCTCCTTGGCCACGCCTTTGGCCAGATTCTTGCCCATGTCCATGGCGGTGGCCTTGCTGGCCTCCTTCATGGCACTGGCGGCGATGGTCCGGAACTGCTGGGTCAGCGAATGCCACAGTTGCATGGGGTCCACCAGTCCGGCTGCCGCTGCAGCAACGGCGGGTTTGGCGGCACCGCCGACCTTCTTGGCCACTTCTTCGGTCTTTTCCGCCACATCGGCCACGGTTTTGGCGGTGGCCACCGCCTTGTCCGCCACCTTCTGGACGCTGGACGCCACCGAATCGGCCGCCTTGAGTTTGAAGGCGTTGGCCACATCCCCCATGTTGAAGTTCATGCCCTTGAGCGTGGCCAGGGTCATTTTCTGCACCTCCAGCGCCTGTACCGTGGCCGCCAGCGCCTTGGAATTCTGGTCGAGCCAGAAATGCACCGCTTTGAGCTCGGCGATACGCTTGTCCAGCTCCTCCACATTGAGCGTGGGGGCAATCCAGTTGGCCAGATTGGGCATTTGTGGCACGGCCTCCGAGGTGCCCTTGGCCAGGTTCTGCAAAAAGTCGAACCCGGGGACAAATTTGGCAAAACCGGCGTTTTCTGAATCACTCATGGCGGTCTCCTGTGCAATGGCTGAAGGTGGCGACAGCTTACCGCAATGTGTGTGACCTGTGAGCACTGATTTGGCCCGCCGCCACCGGGCACCGATTTATGATTTGGCCTTTACCCACGAAAGACCACACATGAACAAACGTCACTTCATCACCAGCGCCGTTGCCTTGGCCACCTTGGCGGGCAACGCCATTGCTCAAGACACCAGCCACGCCCACCACCACGGCGCCAGCGGCCCCAATGCCGCCTTGCTGGCTGCCACCTCGGACTGTCTGGTGAAAGGGCAAATTTGCGTCAGCCACTGCCTGGAGTTGCTGGGCAACGGTGACAAGGAGATGGCCGGTTGTGCCAGAGCGGTCAGCCAAATGCTGGCCCTGTGCGGCGCCCTGCAAAGCCTGGCCGCCCAGGAATCCGCCTACCTGCCCGCGCTGGCCAGAACCGTCATGGAGGCTTGCCTGGCCTGTGAGAAAGAATGCCGCAAACACGACAAGAAACATCAGCAATGCAAGGACTGCGGCGACGCCTGCGCGGCCTGCGCCAAGCAGTGCAAAGCAGTGGCGGCCTGATCTTTGATAGCTATAAAATAAGAAGCTAAACACGATTATTTGACGCGGGCTAGAGCCATTTTTTTCCTTAATCCGTAACACACGGAGGCACCCATCCTGCCTGCCGTGCGTTTTGACAGAAACCGCGCCTACTGGTCGTCTGGATCCGTGCCCTGCGCCTCAAACCACAAGGCGTTGACCACCGCCAGCAGCACGGCCATCGTGATGCCCAAAGTCCAGGTGAAGTACCACATGTTCAATTCCTCTTTGAGTCAGTTGTTCAGTAAAGCGCCTTGCCATGGGCTTGCACCTGCGCCAGCGTGACCTTGCCGCGCATCACGCGGTAAGCCCAACTGGTGTAGGCCAGCACAATGGGGGTCATCACCAGGGCCACCCAGAACATGATGTTGAGCGTGCGCTGGCTCGACACGCAATCCCACACCGTCAGGCTGTGACCCGGGTGTGAGCTGGAAGGCAGCACAAACGGGAAGATCGCCGCCCCCGCCGTCAGAATGACACCCGCACAGGCCAGGCCACTGCCGATGAAGGCCAGACCAGGCTTGCGCTGACGTGCCGCCAGCAGCCCCAGCACGATCCCCACATAGGCCAGCGCTGGCAGTGCCCAGGTCCAGGGATGGGCGTGGTAGTTGTTCATCCAGGCCCCGGCTTGCATCACCACGGTTTTGCCCACCGGCGACACGGCTTCCCCCGGCACCACGCTGGAGGTGATCTGGTAGCCCTGCATGCCTGCCGCCAGCACGCCCCCCAGAGAAAACACCAGTAGCAAGATCACGCCGAACAGCAACGCCGCGGTGCGGGCGCGCTCGGCCAAAACGCCTTCGGTGCGCAATTGCAGGTAGTTGGCCCCATGAAACAGCAGCAGCGACAAACTGGCCACGCCACACAGCAGCGCAAACGGCGTGAACAGCGCCCAGAAGCTGCCGGTGTAGACCGGCATCATGCTGTCCTCAAAGTGAAACGGCACACCGGTGATGACGTTGCCAATGGCCACACCAAACACCAGTGCGGGCACGGCCCCGCCGACAAACAGGCCCCAGTCCCACGCCGTGCGCCAACGCGCATCCGCCACCTTGCTGCGGTACTCAAAACCGACCGGCCTGAAAAACAAGGCCCACAGCACCGCCATCAGCGCAAAGTAAAAGCCCGAAAACGCCGTGGCATAGACCAGCGGCCAGGCGGCAAAGATGGCCCCACCGGCGGTGATGAACCAGACTTGGTTGCCCTCCCAGTGCGGCCCCACGGTGTTGAGCAAAACGCGGCGCTCATCATCGATCTTGCCGACAAAAGGCAGCAACGCACCTACGCCCATGTCGTGTCCGTCCATGATGGCAAAGCCGATGAGCAGCACAACCACCAGCAGCCACCAGACCAATTTCAGGATCGTGTAGTCCAACATGTCAAATCTCCTTTTTGGATGGGATGGCGGCATACACCGGGGCCGCTGATGCGCCACTGGCGGGCGGGCGTTGTTCCAGCGCATAGTGGCCGGTGCCCAGGCTCGATGGCCCCAGGCGGGCGTACTTGAACATCAGGTACAGCTCGGCCACCAGCAGCAAGGTGTAGAAGCCCACAAAACCGGCCAGCGAGGCCATCACTGCCCCCGCACTGATGGCCGAGGTGGACAAATGGGTGGGCAGCATGCCCTGCACCGTCCAGGGCTGGCGGCCATACTCGGCCACAAACCAGCCCACTTCACAGGCCAGCCAGGGCAGCGGAATGCTCCACAGCGCCCACTTAAGCAGCCAGGGGCGCGACTCAATGCGGTTGCGCACCGACGACCAGAAGGCCACGGCCATCAGCGCCAGCATCAGACCCGCGATCAACACCATGGCGCGGAAGGTCCAAAACAAGGGGGCGACACGTGGAATCGCGTCATCCACGGCGCGGGCCTTCATCTCAGGCGTGGCTTGCGCCACATCGTCGATGTATTTCTTGAGCAGCAGGCCATGACCGAGGTCAGCTTTGACCGCTGTGAAGCTCGCCAGCTTGTCGGCGTTCTTCGGGTCTTTGCGCAGTTCTTCCAGCGCCTTGACGGCCTGGATGCCGCGCTCGATACGTGCAGCGGTGGTTTTTTCAAGCTCGTCGATGCCGGGAATGGTCTTGTCCACCGTGCGCGTACCAATCAGGCCCAGCACATAGGGGATGCGGATTTCGGCAGCCGTGGTGCGTGTGGCCTCATCGGGGATACCAAACAGCGTCAGGCCCGCAGGGGCGGGTTCGGTCTTCCACATGGCTTCCATGGCGGCCATCTTGGCTTGCTGTGACTCTGCCGCGCTGTAGCCCGACTCGTCACCCAGCACAATCACCGACAGAGCTGAGGCCAGGCCAAACGCAGCGGCAATGCGAAACGAGCGCAGGGCAAAACCCCGGTCACGTTGTTTGAGCAAATACCAGCTGCTGATGCCCAGCACAAAGATCGACGCGGTCACATAACCGGCGCTGACGGTGTGCACAAACTTGGCCTGCGCCACCGGGTTGAACACCACGTCGTAAAAGTCGGTGAGTTCCATGCGCATGGTGACCGGGTTGAAGTCCGAGCCCACCGGGTTTTGCATCCAGGCGTTGGCAATCAGAATCAGCACCGCCGACAGGTTGGAGCCTATCGCCACCATGAAGGTCACGGTCAAGTGCCCGACCTTGCTCAGGCGTTCCCAGCCAAAGAAAAACAGCCCCACAAAAGTGGACTCCAGAAAGAAGGCCAGCAGCCCTTCAATGGCCAGCGGTGCGCCAAAAATGTCGCCCACATAGTGCGAGTAATAGGCCCAGTTGGTGCCGAACTGGAACTCCATCGTCAGTCCGGTGGTCACACCCAACGCGAAGTTGATGCCAAACAACTTGCCCCAGAACTTGGTCATGTCACGGTAAATGGTTTTGCCACTCAAGACATAAACCGTCTCCATGATGGCCAGCAGGAACGACAGCCCCAGCGTCAGCGGGACGAATAGAAAGTGATAAAGGGCGGTGACCGCGAACTGTAGTCGCGACACATCCACCACGGATTCAGAAATCATGGTTGGTCCTTGGAAAGAGGTTCATGGGTGGGGGCACGGGATGACGCGATGCGATCCGCCACGCCTTGCGCTGCCTCAGATGCAGGCAAGCGGTGGGGGAAGAAGGCTGCTTTCAGCGAAAACAGCACGACCAGCTTCAGGGCAATGGCCCCGATCAGTTCACGGCGCAAGCGTTGATGCCAACGTTTGGCCGTTTTCGCAGATACGACAGGGTGTGGCGTCGTCATCGTGACCCTCAAGAATCGAGCAGGAATGGGCAGAAGCACACGTCCAGGCCGTGATCGCCCCGGACAAACGGCTTCAAATCAAAACGCCAAGCGGTGGGACTCTAGACCGAAGAGGTCATCCGTACAGTGTGCTGGCGAACAAAACTCCGGCGGTGCGGGGTGGCGCACGGGCTGCAGGAATCAGCCAGATCAGACGTGTGTGATTCTGAAGTGCTGCATGGGGCAACAGGTGGGTCACCGCAGGCCATATCGGCAGCACTATGGCGGGTGCGGGCGGCAAGCCAAACGATGCGGCGTGCGTCAGGCAATACAGGCAATGACCGTTGTGGGCAGTGGCCGGCGCATCATCCGTCGGTCGCAACGCTTGCGTCAGAATCTGGCCATCCGGCCCCAGCTGCACCCAGCTTGAGCCCTGGGTGGTGCAAATCTCGACCCACTGTGCTCCACCTTGCTGGCCCGGATGTCGGCTGGGCTCAACCGCCAGTGACAGCGTCGGCATCAGCGCGTTCAACAGGATGGCCGCAATGGCGATCCAGGTTGAAACAAGGCGGTGACGGGCAGTCATGGGATGAAACCGTGAGACTGACAGTGTACTTAACCCGGATTTGATATTTGTCGCCGATCGAGATCGGATAAGCTATCTATTTGATAGCTTAATGTCGTTTAATCATGCGGGCTAGGCATCATTTTCAACAACAAACTGCTGCCGCTTCAATTCACCGGATCCGTCACAAACCCGATCTTCTTCAACCCCGCCTGTCGCGCTGCCGTCATCAGCAGCGCCACACGTTCGTAGCGCACCGCCTTGTCACCACGAATGTGCAACTCGGGCTGGGGTTGTTTGGCGGACTCTGCACCCAGTAGCGTGGCCAGGTCGGCCTCGGCCACCGGGG
>NZ_JAQTWM010000037.1 GCF_028689305.1 Rhodoferax sp.
AAAGTCTCGCAATGACAAGTACTTGCAAGACTTTCTTAACCCAAGATGATGAATTACCCCTGGGCTGCCACCCGTTCAGTCTGACTGTGCAACTTGTTCAGCGCACTCAGGTAGGCTTTGGCTGAGGCCACTACGATGTCGGGATCAGCTCCAACACCGTTAACTACTCGACCATTGTTCTGCAGACGTACCGTCACTTCCCCTTGGCTTTCGGTTGAACCACTGATGGCGTTGACCGAATAAAGCACCATTTCCGCACCACTGTTGACGTGTGTCTCAATGGCTTTGAGAGAGGCATCCACCGGGCCATTGCCGTTGGATTGACCTGTCACCTCTGTACCGTCAATCGTCATAATCACAGTAGCATGGGGCATCTCACCGGTCTCGCTGTGCTGGGAAAGAGCGACGAAACCATAGTGGTCATGACTGTGGGCAACGTTCTCCTCGCTGACCAACGCCAGGATGTCTTCATCAAAAATCTCACTTTTGCGGTCGGCCAAGTCCTTGAACTTGATGAAGGCATGGTTGATGTCTGCTTCACTCCCCATGGTGACACCCAATTCCTGCAAGCGTTGCTTGAAAGCGGTCCGGCCACTGAGCTTGCCCAGGACAATTTTGTTGGCACTCCAGCCCACATCTTCCGCACGCATGATTTCATAAGTGTCTCGGGCCTTTAAAACCCCGTCTTGGTGAATGCCTGATGCATGCGCAAAAGCGTTAGCCCCTACCACTGCTTTGTTGGGCTGCACAACAAAGCCAGTTGTTTGGCTCACAAGACGACTGGTTGAAACGATGTATTTCGCATCGATACCCACTTCCAGGTCAAAATAGTCACGACGTGTTTTGACCGCCATGACAATTTCTTCAAGAGCACAATTACCAGCGCGTTCACCCAAGCCATTGATGGTGTACTCTACTTGGCGTGCACCACCAATCTTGACACCAGCCAACGAATTAGCAACAGCCATCCCCAGATCGTTGTGGCAATGGACGGACCAAATAGCCTTGTCGCTGTTAGGAATTCGCTCCCGTAAATCTTTGATGAAATTGCCATACAACTCAGGAATGGCATAACCCACGGTATCGGGTACATTGATCGTGCTGGCACCCTCATGAATTACCGCCTCAATCACCCGACATAAAAAGTCTGGATCAGAACGATAGGCATCTTCTGCGCGGAATTCGATGTCAGCCATCAGGTTGCGAGCAAACCGCACGGCCAGTTTGGACTGTTCAAACACCTGTTCGGGTGTCATGCGCAGCTTTTTTTCCATGTGCAACGGACTGGTTGCCAGGAACAAATGCAAGCGTCCGGAATTGGCTGGTTTCAGCGCCTCGGCAGCACGCGAAATGTCGCGATCGCTGGCGCGCGCCAGGGAACAGATTGTTGAGTCCTTGATCACTATCTGCGATAGCCTTGACACACTCGAAATCACCACTCGAGCTCGCAGCAAAACCAGCTTCGATCACATCGACCTTGAGGCGTTCCAATTGACGCGCAATCCGAAGTTTTTCGTCGCGCGTCATGGAAGCGCCTGGCGATTGTTCACCGTCACGCAAGGTGGTATCAAAAATCACTAACTTGTCCGCCATGTCTTTGCTCCTGAATCGAATTCGCAATCAAAATTATCAAGCCAACAAAAAAGCCCGTTGCAATGGCATACGGGCTTTCGGGAGGAGGATGCCATCAAGCGCTAACAACTCCACCCGTCAGGTGTTAGCGCTAGTGCCAAGGACTGCTGGTACATGTGATCAATGTAACATAGGTATTTTTTGAACTGCATTGCGTCAAGGTATCTGCTTGCCACAGCTACTGATGTAATCCGCGCTCGTCAGGTTCCTCCGTCGAAGTACTGATCACACTGGTGGGAATACCTTTGGTTTTGCGCCAAAAATATGTGACATAACCGCTAAGGCCATAAAGCACAAAAATACCAAACATCACAATCGGAGGGTCGATATTGATCACTGCGATGCCTATTGCAATCAAGACAATGACAACAAACGGAACGCTACGTTTCATCTGAATGTCTTTGAAGCTATAAAAAGGCACGTTGGTTACCATGGTTAGCCCAGCATAAAGCGACACGACAAACATGGGCCATGCAAGGTCTCCTCCTTTAACACCCAGATCCGTTGCCACCCAGATAAAACCTGCCACCAAAGCTGCAGCAGCAGGTGAAGGCAGCCCCTGAAAGTACCGTTTGTCAACAACACCGGTATTGACATTGAACCGTGCCAGGCGCAACGCGGCACAAGAACAATACACAAAGGCCGCAATCCAACCCCAACGCCCCAGTCCTTTAAGTCCCCAGACATAAGCAATCAATGCCGGAGCAGCACCGAAAGACACCATGTCAGACAGAGAGTCCATCTGCTCTCCAAAAGCACTTTGCGTATTGGTCATACGCGCCACCCTACCATCCAGACTGTCCAGGATCATGGCACAAAATATCCCAACCGCAGCCAAGTCAAAACGCCCATTGATGGACATAACAATGGCATAAAAGCCACCAAATAACGCCGCCAATGTAAACAGGTTAGGCAGTATGTAAATACCTTTGCGCCGCTTTTTTAGCGGCACATCGTGCTCGGCACAGTCAGTGGGGTTAACTTCATCCATTCAAGCGCCCTTGTGAATCTTTTCATAATAACAAAAGGCCACCTAAGTGGCCTTTTGTCTTTCTGGATATCAAACTCAATTACGAGTCTGATCCACCAGTTTATTTTTAGCAATCCAGGGCATCATAGCGCGCAACTGTGCACCGACCACCTCGATGCTGTGATCCGCCGTATTACGACGACGTGCCGTCATGCCGGGATAACCTGTACGGCCTTCCAGGATGAACATCTTGGCGTAGTCACCATTCTGAATGCGTTTAAGCGCGTTGCGCATGGCTTCGCGACTCTGGGCGTTAATGACCTCAGGACCCGTTACATACTCACCATATTCAGCGTTGTTCGAAATGGAGTAGTTCATGTTGGCAATACCGCCTTCGTAGATCAGGTCCACGATGAGCTTGAGCTCATGTAAGCACTCAAAATACGCCATTTCAGGAGCGTAACCAGCCTCAACCAAGGTTTCATAACCCATCTTGATGAGTTCAACCGCACCACCACAGAGAACAGCCTGCTCACCGAATAGGTCCGTTTCGGTTTCTTCCTTGAAGTTGGTCTCAATGATGCCTGCTTTGCCTCCGCCATTGGCCATCGCATACGACAAGGCCAGATCGCGGGCTTTTCCTGACTTATCCTGATGCACGGCGATCAAATGAGGCACACCGCCGCCCTGGGTATAGGTGTTACGCACGGTATGACCGGGCGCTTTAGGAGCCACCATCCAAACGTCCAAATCAGCACGTGGTACGACTTGGTTGTAATGGACATTAAAACCGTGGGCAAACACCAGCGAAGCACCTTGCTTGATGTTGGGTTCCACATTGTTCTTGTAGACACCTGCAATATCTTCATCAGGCAACAAGATCATGACCACGTCAGCAGCTTTGACAGCATCAGCGACTTCCAGCACCTTCAAACCGGCTTTTTCGACCTTGGACCAGGATGCCCCACCCTTGCGCAGACCAACAACCACATTAACGCCGCTGTCATTCAGGTTCTGGGCATGGGCATGCCCTTGACTACCGTAACCAATGATGGCAACGGTCTTGCCCTTGATCAGGCTGAGATCACAATCTTTATCGTAAAAAACTTTCATTCATCTCTCCGTTATAAAAAATCAAACCCGCAAAATCCGCTCACCACGGCCAATCCCGCTGGCACCCGTACGCACAGTCTCCAGAATTGCACCCGTTTCAATCGCGCCGAGGAAGGCATCATTTTTGGCTTGGTCACCAGTCAATTCAATGGTGTAACTTTTTTCAGTGACATCAATGATGCGCCCTCTGAAAATATCGGCCATCCGCTTCATTTCTTCGCGCTCCTTGCCCACAGCACGAACCTTGACCATCATCAATTCCCGCTCAGTGTAAGCACCTTCGGTCAAGTCAACCACTTTGACCACCTCAATCAACCGGTTCAGATGTTTGGTGATCTGCTCGATCACATCATCAGAACCGGCAGTCTGAATGGTCATGCGTGAAAGACTGGGGTCTTCTGTTGGGGCAACCGTCAATGACTCTATGTTGTAGCCCCGAGCCGAAAACAAGCCAACCACACGGGACAAAGCACCCGCTTCATTTTCCAGCAAAACTGCAATGATATGTTTCATAGTAAGAGAGTCCTCTTTTCGCAGCCCTCCCCTTGCAGCGGTAACCACAAGGCTTGGCAAACAATAGATTCATCCAAGTTGGTTCATAAATCTTCGGCGCTCAGCAGCATCTCAGTGATGCCCTTGCCAGCCTGCACCATCGGGAACACGTTTTCAGTGGGGTCCGTACGGAAATCCATGAAAACCGTGCGATCCTTGAGTTTGCGTGCCTCGCGCAAGGCGGGTTCAACATCCTGCGCACGTTCAATCAGCATACCAACATGTCCATAAGCTTCAGCCAGCTTGACAAAGTTTGGCAGTGCATCCATATAACTGTGGCTGTAACGACCTTCGTATTCAACCTCTTGCCATTGACGAACCATACCCAGATAACGATTGTTCAGCGCCACGATCTTGATTGGAGTGTTGTATTGCAGGCACGTTGAAAGCTCCTGAATACACATTTGCACAGAGCCTTCACCCGTAATGCAAAACACTTCGCTATCAGGTTTAGCCAGCTTGATACCCATGGCATAGGGAATACCAACACCCATGGTACCCAACCCCCCTGAGTTGATCCAGCGTCTGGGTTCATCAAAACGGTAATACTGTGCCGCCCACATTTGATGCTGACCAACATCCGAAGTGATGTATGTATCCGCATCTTTGGTCATGTTCCACAGGGTTTCAACCACATATTGTGGTTTGATCACGTCATTGGCACCGTGGTTATACCTGAGACACTGGCGCTGACGCCATCCTTCGATGGTGTCCCACCAAGCACCCAAGGCATGGGTATCGGGTTTGATGTTGCTTTCCTTGATCATGGCGATCAGTTCAGTCAGTACATCTTTCACATCACCGACAATCGGAATGTCCACCCTGACTCGTTTGGAAATACTCGACGGATCAATATCAACGTGAATAATCTTGCGCTCATTTTGCGCAAAATGCTTCGGATTACCAATCACGCGATCATCAAAGCGAGCTCCTACCGCCAGCAACACATCACAATGCTGCATGGCATTGTTGGCCTCTACCGTGCCATGCATGCCCAACATACCCAAAAACTTGCGGTCACTGGCCGGATAAGCACCCAACCCCATCAGGGTGTTGGTGCAGGGATAACCCAGCATGTCCACCAGTTCACGCAATTCAGCCGAGGCATTGCTCAATAACACACCGCCACCTGTATAGATGTAGGGCCGTTTGGCGGCCAACAACAACTGCAGCGCTTTGCGGATTTGCCCGCCATGGCCCTTGCGAACCGGGTTATACGAACGCATTTCCACCGTTTCCGGATAACCGTGGTAAGCCACTTTCTTGAACGACACGTCCTTCGGAATATCCACCAAAACGGGACCTGGGCGACCACTGCGCGCAATGTGAAAGGCCTTTTTCATGATTGCAGCCAAATCACGAGCATCTTTGACCAGGAAGTTGTGCTTGACAATGGGCCGGGTGATACCGACAGCGTCACATTCCTGGAAAGCATCCATGCCAATAGCATGTGTAGGTACCTGACCACTGATGATGACCATCGGAATACTGTCCATGTAGGCCGTGGCAATACCAGTCACTGCATTGGTCACACCGGGACCGGATGTCACCAGCGCCACACCCACATTTCCCGTAGCGCGCGCATAACCATCAGCCGCATGCACCGCGGCCTGCTCATGCCGCACCAAAACGTGCTGAATGGTTTCCTGCTTGAAAAACGCGTCGTAGATATGGAGAACTGCACCACCTGGGTAGCCCCAGACATATTTGACGTTTTCAGCCTGCAGCGCTTTGATCAGGATCTCTGCGCCTCTGAGCTCTTGCTCGGTATGTCCCATAGCAGATTTGGCCTTAATGGCTGGGTGACTGATAAGTGATGAATTTGACACCGAAGCGACTTCGGATTTTGAAATTTCCATGATGAACCTTTGTGAATTTCTCTGACGAAAAACCTTGGGTGCTTCTTTGCAAACACTTGTGGCGTTACATCGAAACTTAAGACCAAAACCATGGGCACATTGATGTTTGCGCCGAATTTTGGTCCGTTTGCGTTAATTGGCAGAGGTCATTATCGCATTGTGAAGAAGGTTTGTCTGTCACATGACCGGCGAATGCCATAATTTGGCCCTGTTGATGACCGCCTAGGTCCCGATATCGGGCCTCACGCAGGCTCGCAATCTACACAAAGAGACCGTCCTTGGCATCCCCTGCAGAACTTTCCGATTTCCTGAAAAGCGTTGAAAAACGCGCTTTCAAACGCACGGTTTACCATGTTCGCAACGACGAGTCTGCTTTGGACATCGTTCAGGACAGCATGATGAAACTGGCCGAACACTATGGCCATAAACCATCCGACGAACTGCCGATGCTTTTTCAGCGTATCCTGTCCAACACAACACTGGATTGGTTTCGGCGACAAAAAGTCAAAAATACCTTGTTTTCGCCTTTCAGTGACTTTCAATCAGACGCGGAGGACGGAGATGAGTTTGACCTCTTGGAAAGTCTGTCACAGGCTGAAGTTGCCCCTGAATTTGACAACCCGCAAACCACCCGTGAGCGGGCACAAACCTTGCGAGCCATAGAAAAGGAGATTTTGTTGCTGCCGCAACGTCAACGAGAAGCGTTTCTGATGCGTTATTGGGAGGATATGGATGTCACGGAAACTGCTGCAGCTATGGGGTGCTCGACTGGCAGCGTCAAAACACACTGCTCTCGCGCCATACACACCTTGTTCCAGGCACTCACCTCAAAGGGAATCAAGCTATGAATACATCAAAATACCTGCCGGCGATGGACCGGTTTGGCTACAAAATCACTGCCAGGCTGACGGATGCTGCGGAATGCCTGCCCTATGACGTTTCTGAGCGTTTGCGTGCGGCCAGAGTCAGAGCCGTTGACCAGCGCAAGTGGGTATTGCTGCAAAGTGCTTCAGAAGTCTTCTCTCACACAAGCGCTGGTTCTGCAACCGCTGGGCACGGAAATTCGCACACCGCCTGGTGGAACAGGTTGGGCATGGCAGGTCTGCTGTTGATACTGGTTGTTGGCCTTATTGCCATTAACGTGATACAGGATGAATTGGGGGCGCGAGAGCTGGCCGAGATTGATACCGCTATTCTGACTGACGATCTTCCTCCTGCTGCCTATGTTGATCCTGGTTTTGCCCAGTTTTTGAAGTTGGGAAATCGGCATGGCGCGGTAACCCCCAACTGACCTTGAATCATCCCAGCGTATCCTTCGTTTTGAACGCCATCGACCACTCTGACACGTTGACACCCAGCTACAGATCACCTCTGACTGCACGTGCCGTGGCTTTTCTGGCGTGCGGGTTGACTGTATCCATGATCAGCTGGTCGCAAGCCCTTCCTCCAGCGCAGAGGGCTTCTGCAACCACCAGTACGCCACAGAATGGTCTGGTGGACAAACTGACACTGTCTGGCCCGCTGGCAACTCTGGACTGGAAAAGTCTGACACCTGTCCAACAAATTGCCCTCAAACCCTTGGCAGGAAGCTGGGAGACCCTGAGCGATTTGCAAAAAAGAAAGTGGATCTCACTGAGTAGCAACTTTTCAAGAATATCGTCTGCCGATCAGGCGAAATTACACGCCCGTATGGCGCAATGGGCTGCGTTGAGTCCCAAGCAGCGGGAGAATGCCCGACTGAACTTTGCCGAAGTACAAAAAATTACGCCAGAACAAAAAAGTGAACAATGGCGTGCTTATCAAGCCTTGAGTCCGGAGGCCCGCCAGAAACTGGCCAAGTCGGCTCAGCCCACGCCGCCCAGAACTGCATTGGCCCCGAAACCTGTGCCACCAGGCAAAATCAACCGACTCCCCGTCAAAACGAGTGCAACAACGAGCATGCCGCTGGCCGCCTCTGCAGCCATGCCTGCATCACTTCCCCAACCACCAACAGCTCCTGCAGTACCAGCGTCCCTTACGCCACCTGCCACAACGGATTGATGAATCGCTCTTCCTCTGATACCGTTGGCATCACCCTTGAAACCCCGAGCCTGATGCGCCGCATGGCGTGCTGGCTCTATGAAGGCATGTTGCTGTTCGGTGTGGTTTTTATTGCTGGCTATTTATTTGGCACTTTGAGTCAGACCAAAAACGCCATGGACAACCGGCATGCCTTGCAGGGGTTTCTGTTTGTGGTGTTTGGCATTTATTTTGGCTGGTTGTGGTCCAAAGGACAGACCCTGGCCATGAAAACCTGGCACATCCGTGTGCTGGACCTGAATGGCAAGTCCTTGACACAAGGTCGGGCGCTGATTCGCTATTTATGGAGTTGGTTGTGGGTCTTGCCGCCCTTGCTGGCGTCCTGGTGGTTCGAGTTGTCAGGCGCGGAGTCAGTTGTGATTGTGCTGGGCTGGGTGGCCGTCTGGGCCATACTGAGCCGCTTTCATCCTCGCCAGCAGTTTTGGCACGATGCACTGGCCGGCACACAATTGGTCTGCGCGCCGCCAATCAAACGCTGATTTGAAAGCCGGGTTAGATGGCGGATTCGTCAACTTCTCCGGTGCGAATACGCACGACACTCTCCACATGGGTGACAAAAATTTTGCCGTCACCAATCTTGCCGGTATGAGCCGCCTTGACGATGGCATCCACGCAACGCTCCACGTCATCGGTTTTAACAACCACTTCAATTTTGACTTTGGGCAGAAAGTCAACCACATATTCGGCACCACGATACAACTCGGTGTGCCCCTTTTGACGGCCAAAACCCTTGACCTCGGTCACCGTCAAGCCGGTGACGCCACACTCGGCCAGACCTTCGCGAACTTCTTCGAGTTTGAATGGTTTGACGATGGCGGTAATTTGTTTCATGGGGTACCTTGTCTAAAAATAGTGCTCTGCGGCGATAAACTTCCAAAGCGGCAAAACGTGTTGTCAATGAATGCGCGGTTAGGTTATTGTGCATGATGCCGCGCTGCTACGCTCAGGCCCGGAACCGATTGGTGATCGGATAACGCCAATCCTTGCCAAAACTGCGGTGCGTCACTCGGATACCCACCGGAGACTGGCGCCGCTTGTACTCGTTGATCTTGATCAGCCGCGTGACACGTTCAACATCAGCCCGGTCAAAACCAGCGGCAATGATGCTGTCAATGCTCTCATCGTTTTCCATGTAGCGCTCCAGAATGGCATCCAGCACCTCATAAGGCGGCAGACTGTCCTGGTCTTTCTGATCCGGTCGCAGTTCGGCACTGGGCGGGCGAGTGATGATGCGCTGCGGGATGGGTTGCTGGCCAGTACGGTACGGGTCATTGGCATTACGCCAGCGTGCCAGACGAAACACCGTGGTTTTGGCCAGATCCTTGATGACAGCAAAACCGCCAGCCATGTCGCCATACAGCGTGCAGTAGCCGGTAGCCATCTCGGACTTGTTGCCCGTGGTCAACACAATGCTGCCAAACTTGTTACTCAGAGCCATCAACAGCGTGCCACGAATACGAGCCTGGATGTTCTCCTCGGTTGCGTCCTCCGCCAGACCCATGAACTCCTGGCTCAACGTCATTTTAAACGCCTCAAATTCGGGCACGATGGACAACTCGTCATAACGCACCCCCAGCCGCCCGGCCATGTCGCGTGCGTCGATCCAGCTGATATCGGCGGTATAGGGTGAAGGCATCATCACTGCACGCACCCGGTCTTTGCCCAAGGCATCCACGGCAATCGCCAGAACCAGCGCAGAATCAATGCCGCCCGACAACCCCAACAACACAGACGGAAAACCATTTTTGCCAATGTAGTCACGCACACCCAGCACCAGGGCGTCCCACAAATCTGCATCCGGCGTGCGCTCAGGCGCGATATCTGCTTCTATTTCAATAGCATAAGATGATTGTTTAACGCGGGCTAGAAGGCTATTTTCTATAAAACTTGGGGCTCGAGCGGCCAGCAAGCCATTGGCATTCAGTGCAAACGAGTGCCCCTCGAAAACCACCTCATCCTGCCCCCCCACCAAGTGGGCGTAGACCAGTGGCAGACCACAGTCCTGCACCCGCTCACGCATCATCTGCTCGCGCTCATTGCCTTTGCCAACGTGAAAAGGAGAGGCATTAATGACCGCCAGCAATTGCGCACCAGCGTCCCGCGTCTGACGTGCTGGCGTTTCAAACCAGGCGTCTTCACAAATCAGCAAACCAATCTTGAGGGTGTGGCCGGGTTCTCCTGCCTCAAACACACACACATCCTGTCCCGGGGTGAAATAGCGGCGCTCATCAAACACTTGGTAATTGGGCAACTCCCGCTTGGCGTATGTCGCCACCACCCTGCCCTCACGCAGCACGCTGGCGGTGTTGAATCGGCTGGAAACTGCCACTGAGCGGGTGCGACTGTCGCCGCCCGTCGGGTGGCCCACCACCACGCTGAGGTCTTTCAACGGCGCCAAAGCTGCCGCCACCGCCTTCACGGCGTCATCACAAGCAGCAATGAAGGCCGCACGCAAAAACAGGTCTTCGGCGGCATATCCGCAGATCGATAACTCGGGGGTCAGCACCAGGCGGGCACCATCCTGATAAGCACGGGTGGCGGTATCGATGATTTTTTGGGCGTTGCCTGCCAGATCGCCTACAACCAGATTCAGTTGGGCAATGCAGAGTTTGAGTGTCATGAAGGTGGCAAAAATGAAGAATAACGAGACAGGTCAGCAGGCCAACGATTATGTCATTCAGGTGCTGATTCAGGCCGCCACCGTTCGCTGCGTCTGCTCACCCAATCCCTCCACACCCAAACGCATGGTCTGCCCGGCCCGTAAATACACGGGTGGTTTTTGCCCCATGCCCACACCGGGAGGCGTACCAGTCGAAATCACATCCCCAGGCTGCAAACTCATGAATTGGCTCAGATAACTGATCAGATACGGTACCTTGTAGACCATGGTGCGGGTACTACCGTTCTGATACCGATGACCATCCACTTCCAGCCACAGGTCAAGTGCCTGTGGGTCGGGCACCTCATCTGCTGTCACCAACCACGGCCCAAGCGGGCCAAAGCTGTCACACCCCTTGCCTTTGTCCCAGGTGCCGGCACGATTGAGCTGATAGTCCCGCTCCGAGACATCGTTCATCACGCAATAACCTGCAACATGTGTCATGGCATCAGCTTCGGTGATGTAGCGCCCACCCTGACCAATCACCACTGCCAACTCAACCTCCCAGTCAGTCTTGACCGACCCACGGGGAATTTCCACCGGATCGTCCGGTCCAACCAGGGCACTGGTCCATTTGTTGAAGACAACAGGCTCAGGTGGCACAGGCATACCCGCTTCGGCCGCATGGTCTGCGTAGTTCAGACCGATACAGATACATTTACCTACGGCTGCCACACAGGGGCCCAGACGCAGACCTTGCTGCGGCACGCCCGCCACACGGGGCAAGGTGTCCAGATCAATGGCCCGCAATCGCGCCAAACTGGACGGCAACAATGCCGGACCACCGATATCCGCCACCAGTGCACTGAGATCCCGGACATACCCGTGAGCATCCAGTATCCCGGGTTTCTCACAACCTGCTGGGCCATAACGCAGTAATTTCATGAAACAACTATCCTCATATGTGGCAAAACGCCCAGTTTAGGGCAGCGGTATTTTTCTTGCCGGGCATCAGACCTTGTCCTCATGCCCCGATGTTGATCGGAATCCGTCGGCAGCCAAAATGGCCCACCTCACCGGCAAAATGCCCAGCAATGGCGCCGCCGCAATGCGGGCAACACCCCTGTGGCGTGAGATCGTACTGAAGGATGTTGTACCAGTCACGCTCAATCAGCGTCGCCTGGCAATGCGGACAAAACGTGGTGTCACCTTCCGAGTCATGCACGTTGCCAACATAGACATAGTGCAGCCCCTCCTTGATGGCGATCTGCCGGGCACGGACCAGCGTGGCCTTGGGTGTTGCCGCCACATCCAGCATCTTGTGATCGGGGTGAAACGCTGAAAAATGCAGTGGCACGTCAGGTCCGAGCTCTTTCACGAGCCAGCGGCACATCGCCGTGATCTCGGCATCGGCGTCGTTGTGCCCGGGAATGAGCAGCGTTGTGATCTCCAGCCAGACTTTGGTTTCGTGGACCAGATACACCAGCGTGTCCAGCACCGGCTGTAAATGAGCGCTGGTCAGTTTGAAATAAAAATCATCGGTGAACGCCTTCAGGTCCACATTGGCGGCATCGATCTTGCTGTAGAAATCGCGTCGCGCCTGTTCATGCATGTAGCCTGCGGTCACAGCCACCGTCTGAATGCCACGCGCGTGGCAGGCATCAGCCACGTCCATGGCATATTCGGCAAAAATCACCGGATCGTTGTAGGTAAAGGCCACACTACGGCAGCCATGCTGCTCGGCAGCCCTTGCAATGGCCTCGGGTGAGGCCTCATCCATAAGGCTATCCATGTCCCGCGATTTGCTGATGTCCCAGTTCTGGCAGAACTTGCAGGCCAGATTGCAGCCCGCCGTGCCAAAGGACAACACGCTGCTGCCGGGGTAGAAGTGATGCAGCGGTTTTTTTTCGATCGGGTCGATGCAAAAACCGGACGAACGCCCATAGGTGGTCAGCACCATCTGATCGTTGTTGCGCATGCGGACAAAGCAGGCGCCACGCTGCCCCTCATGTAGCTTGCAGTCGCGTGGACACAAGTCGCATTGAATGCGGCCGTCGTCAATGGCGTGCCAATAGCGGGCAGGATACGTGTCGGCTGTCTTCATGATGTCTGACCTCCGGAACGAGCGAATGTGGGTTCTTTTTCCGCGGACTCCCGCCATTTGCGCACGGTATATCGCTGCAGACCCACATCCCTTGACCAGAAGTGCGCCGGCAACCCCGCCTTGCGTTTGAGATGGGCCATGAACTCTTCTGGCTGCGGCAATTGCTCCCAAACCTGCGGCAGAAACGTGCTGCGCCGCCCACCACATTCAAACACCACCCCATCCAACCCCGGGCGCAATTGCGCCAGTGCCTCACCTTCGGTGGTGAAGGTCATCGGCTCAGTGTCCGACAGCAGAGACACTTCGATGTCGGTGACATCCAACTCGGCCCGTGTCAGAGGTCTGAACCGTGTGTCCTGAAAGGCCGCCGCCAGGGCATTGGCCCGAACGTCGTCGAACAACGGGCGATAAGCCTGCAGCGACCCAATACAGCCACGCAATTCACCCTGCTGAGTCAGCGTGACAAAACACGCCCCCGGCTGCTGCAACCACGGCGATGACGCGACCATGGCGGCTGGTAGCCCCAAAGCGTGGGCAATGGTGCTGCGAGCCAGCGACAACAAGGTTTTTCCGGCATCTGCGGGCAAATCAGTGAGTGACATGCTGAACCTCCGTGAAGGCAATGGCGGCGTAACCCACCACACGCTGCAAATCTCCGGCCGTGTCCCCCGAATTGCACAAACCCAGTAAGCTGGGCTGCAAGTGGTGATGCCGTGCCGCCAGCAGTAAACCGTTGATCGGTGTGCCCCCACAGGCCTGGTTGTGCGTCAGCGGTCCGTGCAAGGACAGAATGTGTGCCACGGTGTCGGCATCCACCTTGTTCGCCGACGTGTAGGGCAGAAAATGTGACAGATCAGAACTGATCACAATCAGCGTCTCCGCCCCACCCCATAACACCTCCAGCACCTGAGCCACTTCTTCGGGCGATGCATCTCCCACCGCCAACGGCACCAAGGTGAAGTCAGCCAGCACCGACTGCAGAAAAGGCAACTGCACTTCCAGCGAGTGCTCCTGTGCATGCGCTGCCGGGCTGACGACCACCTGGGGCAAGGTTGCCAGCGCAGCCACGGCCGGCTGATCCACGCGAAGATCACCCAGAGGCGTGGCAAACACAGCGGCACCAGGCAAGGCCAGGCCCCGCACCGGCACGTGATGTACCGGCCCCAGCAGCACCACCCGCCGAATGGTGTGGCGCGCTGATTCAAGCCGGGCATAGGCTTGGGCGGCCATCGGCCCGGAATACACATACCCGGCATGCGGCACGATCAATGCCTTGGGCGTTGACCATACGCCCTCGCCCTGTGCCCGGGCGGCGGCCAGCAGGACTGCGACCTCCCGCGACAGCACTCGCGCTTCCCCCGGATAGAAAACACCGGCCACAGCAGCTTGACGAACCGAGGACATGTGATCCCCCCTTCAATGACAACGACGGCACAGCACCCCCGCTACCTCACCGCAAAATGGCCCTTGCCTGATGCCGCATGCGCGTAGTGTGCGCCTTTCAACCCTGCCATGGCAAGAGACACATGTATTCAAATTGAAAGCTATTATTTATATAGCACAAAAAGCAGATAGCACCCGGGCTAGAGGCCATTTTGAGGCCTCAATTTCCCGAACATGACCAAACACATGATCGAGGTCAATTTCTGTCGGGCATCCGCGCAGAGTCAAAATGTTTCGTTAAGAAAATCGTTGACAACTGCCTGCAGTTCTCCGGCGGCCCGTTCTGCCTGCAGGAAGTGGCCTGACCGCCTGATCGTGACCCAGCGCTTATGCTGCGAACCCAACCGGGCATGCAGCAGGGCTGCGTCGGCCTGCGTCGAGGTCTGGTCGTCCGCCCCACGAACCAACAGGCATGGTGTGCGTATGCCTTCCGGTGCGTACAGAGGGCGACCGCTGAACACGTCGAACAGGTCATGCAAGGTACCGTTAGGCACCCGAAAGACATCTGACTGCGACGACCCCACGTCGGCCGCCAGTTCGTCTTGCATCAGGGCATCCAGCACCGCCGGGTCGCGGCGTTGGATTTCCTGTCCAGGTGGAATCTCCGGGTCCCAGCGGCTGAGCAAATCTTCACGTCGCACGGGACGGTACCCCCCCAGCTTTGGGTTGATGCGCTCGGGATCGTTCGGGTCTGACAGGACCTGCAGCCAGCCGACGTTGACTGTGCCAAAGAGCGGCGCAATCAGAATCAGACGCTCCACCACCTCAGGCGCATGCAGGGTGTAGCGCGCGGCCGTGAGACTGCCCCAGGAACCGCCGGCAAGTACCAGTTTCTCGGATCCAGTCAGTTGCCGCAGTGTGGCAACCACCTTGTCCACATCAAGGATCGCCTGCTCGCCTGTACACAGCAGCGGACAGTCCGCAGGTGACAACTGCATGCCAGCCGGGCGTACCGAACGCGCGTAACCAGTCAGGTCGCAAGCAAAACTCCACCAGCCTGCGGCGGCACAAGCCTCTAGCATCGAATAGCCAGGCACCGGGATGTCGAATAGCACCGAGGCCACCGTGGCGCCATGGACAAACAACACGACACCACGTGGCGTTCCCTCCGGTCTGCAAGCGCGAATGTGCAGACCATCTACTTTGAATTGACTGCGTGACAGGTTCATTTCAGTAACTGCGGAACGATGGTGATGATGCCCGGCACCGCTGTCATCACCACCATGCCGATGACAAACACCCAGGTGATGGGCCAGCTCGCATCAAACACCTGTTTGAGGGTGATGAGATCGGGCGCCGCGGCGCGCAGCGCATACATGGTGTAGCCAAAAGGCGGTGTCAGCGAAGCCAGTGTCATGTTGATCGAGAACTGGGTCCAGAACCAGATTGGGTCATATCCCATGGTTGACACCACGGGTGCGTACAAGGGAATCGCAACCAGCATGAACGCCAGCTGGTCGATGAACATGCAGATGATGAAGGGCACCACCATCAACAGCCAGAACATGATCTGGGGGTGGACGTCCAGCTTGGTGACCCAGTTCACCAGGTCGGTGGTCGCTCCTGTAAAGGCCAGCAACTGCCCGAACAGGATGGACGCGGCTACGATGATCAGGATCATGGTACTGATCCGGGTGGCACTGGCAATGGACTCGCGCAACATTCGCAGGCTCAGCTTGCGGTAATACGCTGCGGTCACAATAGAACCCACAACGCCGGTGGCGGCGGACTCCGAAGGCGTGGCAATGCCCAGCAGCATCAGGCCCATGACCGAGAAGATGATGAACAGGAAAGGCAGCAGGTTCAGCAGCGCTCGCAGTCGCCCTGTCCTCGGACTGCCGGCGCTGGACGCATCCTCACGCGGTGCCAGACCAGGATCGCGCCATAACATCCAGTACACATAGGTGATTGATAGCCCCGCCAGCAGCAGCCCCGGCAGAATACCTGCGACCAGCAGACCGGAGATGGACACATTGGCCATCGAACCAATGATGACCGCCATCAGGCTGGGTGGAATGATGGGCGCCAGCGAGGCCCCCCCCTGGATCACCGCGGCGGACAGCTTGATGTCATACCCCCGCTTGTGCATGATCGGCAACACGGAGCGGCCCAGCAACGCCACCACGGCCACCGCAGAGCCACATAAGGCGCCAAACACTGTGGACAGTGCAATGGTGAACACATAAAGCCGTCCCCGCATACGCCCGATCATCCGATCAACGGAATCGAACACCACTTCGACGGCGCCCGAGCGGAACAGGATTTCGCCCATCAGCACGAACAGCGGGATGGTGGTCATGTTCAGCGACGTGAGTGAATCCACCACGCTGTTGACAAACAAACCCGCACCTGAACTGCCAAAGAAATACCAGATGCCGGCACCATTGAGCAGCAGAAAGCCGAGATAGATCGGAACGCCGGTCAGCAACAGACCAACCAGGGCCAGCAGGCCCACCGTCAAAGCCAAGGTGGAAGACATGGTTCAGACATCCATTTCATGACCGGCCTGGGCGGTGCCGTGCCCACGAGACTGGCGTAACAAATGCAGCGCAGCATTCACCAAACCAAATGCCACCAGCGCGCTGAGCCACCACTTGGGAATAGCAAATGCCGCCACGGTGTCAATACCCTGCTCGGCTTGTTGCAAACTCACCATGACAAACACAGCTGCTGTGCAGCCCAGCACCACGGCGCCGGTACCCTGAATCCAGTGCACCGCGCGCACCAGCGACTGCTGCGGGAGCTTTTCCAGAAACGAGGTGATGGCGACGTGGCCCCCTTCGCATGTCACCTGTGGCAGCGCCAGCGCCACGCCAACGCAAAGCATGTATTGCACCAGGTCAGAGGTCCAGCGTGTAGGGGCATTAAATCCGTAGCGGGAAACCACTTCGAACAGATAAGCACCAAGCATCACGGCCAATGCCACCCCGGCCAGAGCAAAGGTGAAGCGAGTCAATGCGTCATGAAAACCCAACAACTTGTGGCGCATGGCTTATTTCGTGAGGTCAGCCTTTTGTGCAATCGCACGCAACTCGTCCGCGGCCGCACCGTTTTTGGCACGCGCGACTTCCCAGACGCCCTGCGCCCAAAGGGCCTCCAGACGGTCAGCGTCCACAGACGCAAACTGCGTCTCCTGCATGCCTCGCCGTTTCAGTTCGGTCAACTCCTCCGCGGCGAGTTCGTCAAAGCGCTTGACCACGCTGGACTCCAACTTGATGGCCTCATCCGTCAGCAACTTCTGCTGCGCCGGAGTCAGCGCATTCCAGGCACGCAGATTCATCAGCGCAAACAGGCTAGCCTGACCAAACACCGGGCGCGCGAGGTACTTGGCCACTTCATTCCATTTGAAGTCAGCCACACCCGTCAGCCCCCACGCCGCTGCGTCAATCACCCCTTTTTCGAGTGCGCTGTAAACCTCGCCCGCCCCCATGACGACCGGTGTGCCACCCAACGCCTTGATCATGGGATGGTAAGACACCGTGGCCCGAATCTTCATACCCTGCAAGCCTTGTGGGCCTTTGATCGGCTGCTTGGTGACAAACTGGAAGCCCTTGGTTCCGGTAGGAGTAATGGCTATCACCTTCAGGCCCAGTTTGTTGTAGTGTTTGTCAACAAAATCGAACACGCCACTGCTGCGACGTTTGGCAGGGTTGGGAGCAATGGCGTCCATCGACAGGCCAATGGCCGTGGTACCCGAATGGTAGGCCGGATGGGTGAACAGCAAGTCGAACGCACCGGCGGCCACTGGCTGGAACTGGTCGGCGAACGGCACCACCTCGGGGCCGTTGAGCCGCGACGTCATCTGGCCGGCCGAGGCTTTCTGCACGTTGTCCAGGTAGACACGAATGATGTCTCGAGAAAAAGCGATATTCGGTGCAAAACCCGACAGCACCTTGAGCTCACGGGTCTGCGCCTGAACCAATTGCGGCCATCCCGCACCGATAGCCAGCAATGATGCGCACCCGCCAAGCCATTGGCGACGCGAGGAATGATTGGCATTGAAAGTAAACATGTCTTGTCTCCTATTTGGTTCTTGATAGAACTATATTAGTTCACCAAAGAACTTTATGTCAACTACAATTTGAGACATGTCCACACACCGCCAATCCATCCTGACACGCAGCGAAATCACTGTGGGGTACCGCCTGAGTTATCTGGCGAACTTTTTTGTCGGGCCGTTGTACAGCGAAGTCACACGTCGCACCGGGCTGGCCCGATCCGAGTTTGTTGTGATCTTCTGCCTGAAACACTTGGGTATCCTGATGGCTCAGGACATTTGTGAAATCACCGGCCGCCCCAAAAACAGCATCAGCCAGGCGGTCACCAAACTGGTTCGTCAAGGACTGATCGAAAAACAGGTGGACAGCGCCGACGGACGACGCGCGCCACTGAAGATCACCCCGACCGGGGAATCGCTGTACACCGACATCATCCCGCTGTTCCAGCAACGAGAACAGGCCATGCTTTCAGTTCTCACCGACCGTGAACGTGAACAGTTTGAACGTCTGCTTGGCAAGCTGGTAATGCGAACCGATCACTGGGAACAGACTGAATCGCCCCGGGAATGAACCACCCCCTGAAGTTGGACGGTTAGCATCCCGCCAACTAGGCGGTGTTTCTCAGCCGGTAGGCGCATCTTTTTCCCTGGATATCATTCGGCACATTGCTTTTTTGCTGGTATGCGGCATGGCAGTTCCTGATGGCTATGATTCCCGCTCACCCATCCTAGCCAGCAGATAGTGGTCTGAATGCAGTCAGTCGCAGTACAAAATGAACTCGGCTTTGCGGCTTCGGATGCGCCAGCCGTCCGGGGTGTTTTGCATGACATCGAGAAACTCACCCACCTGCGCCATGGCATTGGCGCGGCGCCCCAGCGGGGTAAGCGGTGCACTGCGCTGCGTTGACCAAAGCAACACCTTGCAGCGGGAAAGCGCCGAGCCTGCCACCTCGTCAAGCTCCACCACGTGGTTACAGATCAAGTGTTGCGTCTGGCGATCCGGGTCACGAGCTGCGTAGGCCCGACCAATTTCCCCCGGTCCATGCAACACACTGCCATCGGGGCGCACAAGCACGCCATCAGGTAAAAAAAGCGCCGAAAAACCCATGGCATCACCACTGTCCACCGCCTCGACTGCGCGCAAAACCAATGCACGGCATTCGGCCTCAGCGGCCAACAACTCCGGCGTCTTCATGCCGGTGCCGCTGGGTGCTGCAGCCAGCGCGACAGACTCAGCGCCACGGCTTCAGGCTGCTCCATGGGCGCCATGTGACCGGCGTCGGCCACCACATCCAGCATGGCGTGCGGTGCCAGCAGCCGCATAGCACCATGCTGGACCGGGGGTGACCAACTGTCTTGTGCCCCGCACAACAACAGTGCGGGCATGGTGAGTGAGGCCAACACGTCCGAGGCATCGGGACGGTCCAGCAGTGCTTCAATCTGGCAGGCAAACACATCGGCGCTCTTGCGCGCAAACATGGCAACCACCGCTTCAATCAACCGGTCATCGCGCAGGCGGTCCGGGTGGACCATGCCTTGCACCCAGGTTTGCGCCATGGCACGCACGCCCTGCTTGCGCGCCATGTCCAACAAGGCGTGGCGTTTGGCGGCTTCTTGCACACCAGGCTCCCCGGGCGGGCGCGGCAGGTAGCCGGTGTCCAGCAGGGCCAAACGGGTCACGCGCTGCGGCGCCAGTCGAACCACTTCCAGAGCCACCCGTCCGCCCATGGAGTGGCCCGCCAGCGCAAAACGTTCACTCGGCGCTTGCTCAAGCACCTGGCGCGCCATCATCGTGAGCTGGTTTGCCAAGCCATAGTCAGGAACCCAGACACGAACGCCTGGGGGCAGGTACGGGTCCAGCGGCGCCCAGATGGCGGCATCACACATCAGCCCCGGCAGCAGAACCAGTGTTGCAGTCGTCATGGCTTATTTGGCGGCCTTGGCCGGGTCCTTGACGGAGGTAAAGGTCTGTACTTCGGTGTTCCAGAGTTGCCCGCCATTTTTTTCAACCTTGCGCACATAGATGTTATGGACCACGTCGCGGGTTTGCGCATCAATGCTGACCGGACCGCGCGGGCTCTCGAAAGACTGCCCTTTCATGCCCTGCAGCAAGGCGTCCTTGCCTGCGCCCTGGGTGGCTTTGGCCGCTTCGTAGATCACGTGCATGCCGTCGTAGGCCCCCACCGCCATGAAGTTGGGGCGCAGGCCGCCACTGGCCTTGCCAAAGGCTTCCACAAAACGCTTGTTGACGGCCGAGTTGTGTGCCGCCGAATAATGGTGGGCCGTGACCACGCCCAGGGCCACGTCCCCCATGGTGCCCAGAATGTCGTCGTCGGTCACGCTGCCTTCGGCGATGACGCGAATGCCGACCTTGTCCAGGCCACGCTCGGAAAACTGCTTCATCAGCGACACCCCGACACCAGCAGGCACAAAAGTGAACAGCGCATCTGGCTTGGCATCACGCACCTTTTGCAGGAAAGGCGCAAAGTCCGGGCTGCGCAGCGGCACACGCAGGGTTTCAATCACCTGCCCGCCCTGGGCCACAAAGCGTTGTTTGAAATAGGTTTCAGAATCGACACCGGGGGCATAGTCAGTCACCAGCGTGACCACTTTGTGGATGTTGTTCTTGATGGCCCAGTCGGCCAGGATGGTCACCACCTGTGGCACGGTGAAGCTGGTGCGCACGATGTAGGGCGAGGCTTCGGTGATGGCCGAGGTGGCCGCCGCCATCACCACCATGGGTGTCTTGGACTGGGTGGCAATTGGGGCCACCGTCATCGCCAAGGGTGTGAGTCCGAAACCTGCCAAGACCTGCACCTTGTCATTCACCACCAATTCCTGTGCCAGCCGCTTGCTGACATCAGGCACACCGGTGTCGTCCTTCACAATCAGCTGCACCTTCTTGCCCGCCACGGTGTCACCGTTTTGTGCCATATACAGGCGCGCCGCAGTTTCCAGCTGTTTGCCGGTGGAGGCAAACGGGCCCGTCAAGGGCAGCAGCAGCCCGATCTTGAAAGTGTTGTCCTGCGCCCAGCTGGCGCTCAGCCCCATGGCCAGCGTGACGGCTGTCAGCGCGCGAATGACGTTGCGTTTGTGCATGATTTGTCTCCAGGTGTTGTATGCATTGGCGCCAACCCGCCACGGGTCAGGCACTGCCAACAGTGTGCAATCTCCCGGAAAAAACGTCCAATGCAAAGGCCTGCTGACCTATGCAATCTGCTTATGATGTGCTGCTGCCAAGGGTTAGCCCCAGTTCGCGCAGGATGCCTCGCCACTGCGCAGCAGCGGGAGTGGGCAGGTAGTCGCTGCGCCACATCACGCCAATCTGGCGGCTGGCGTGCTGCACCGGTAGCGGCAGTTCAATGAGCAGGCCAGCAGCCACCTCACGCGCCACCTGGCGGGGGGACATCAACGCCAACCGATCACTGTTGCAAAGCATGGCCTGCATCATCAATGCGCTGTTGACACGCACCTGCTGAGCCGGCGGTGTCAGACCCGCTGCCTGCACCATTTGCGTGAACGCCAGCGCCGCAGGGGTGTTGGGCATCGGCATCACCCACTGGGCAGCACGCAATGCCGGCCAGGTCAGCCGTTGCCGCGCCGCCAGCGGATGTCCGGCGCGGGCCATCACAGCCAGCCGATCGTCAAACAGCACTTCCTGCACCAGGTCGGCCGACGGCGGCTGGCTGCGCAATGCGCCCACAACGCAGTCCAACTCGGCCTGACGCAACTTGGCCACCAGCGCATCAAACGTGCCATCAATCACCACCAGGCGCACTCCAGGCTGTTGCACCAGCAGTTGTTCCACGGCAGGAGCCAGCAACATGGTGGTGGAAAACGGCAGCGTGCCGATCACCAGTTGGCCTTGCATCAACGCCCCCGGCTCCACCCACTCTTCAACAGCCTGACGCAGCTCTGCCAGCGCCAGCCGACAGGCCAGCAACAGGGTCTCACCTGCCTCGTCCAGTCGCAAACCCGAGCGTGAGCGGATGAACAAGTTGGCCCCCGCCATGTGCTCAAGCTGGATCAGCGACTGGTGCACGGCGGGCTGACTCACCCCCAGTTGCAGCGCCGCACGCCCCTCGCTACCGGTCGCGGTCACAGCCTGCAATACCTGCAGATGGCGCGCGGCAACGCCCAGGGCCAACGGACTGCCATGCCAAAAAGAGACCACGCCACGCGAGCGATGCCGGTCGGCCTCGGCCAGAAACTGCAAGGCCCGTGACACCCGCAAGGCCAGCTGACGGCCACGCGCGGTGGGCAGCATGCCGCGCCCACTGCGCTCAAAGAGCGGGCACAACAGCGAGGCCTCCAGCTGCTGCACCGCCCGCGTGATCGACGACTGGGCCACATGCAGCAACGCTGCCGCGCGCTGGCTGCTACCTGCCTGCGCCACCGCAGCCAGGGCACGCAACAATCGCAACTGGGGCAGCAAATCCATAGGGGTTGATCCCGAAAAAAACAATACGGACATCACCCCAGGTTCAGGATGAGCGAACTATTTCAACATAATCCCCATGACTCGCCCCCTCCACCGAACGGCGGGAGAATGGCGGACGTTGAATTTTCATGAGAAATTGGCCCTTAGCCCGGACAAATCAAGCACAGTTTGCTATAATTAATATAGCAAACAAACAATCGAATGCTCAGCCTCAGAGGAGGCTGATCTGGAATGATGCCCGGATTGGAGCAGCCAGAATCACCGGCGCCGGTTTTGTCACAATCCTGTCCAAGCACCATGAATCGCCTGACCGATGGGGTGAAAGGTGACGTGGCACTGCAGGAGAAATGCACTTGAAGACAAGACTCGCCCTGGTGGCGTTGTTGTTCGGCCTCACGGGATGCAACAAAGTGACTGCCGAAAACTATGCCAAATTGCAGACAGGCATGCCGCTTGCCGAAGTGACGGCCATTCTGGGCAGCCCCCAGTCATGCGATGAGGCACTGGGTTTCAAGAGTTGCCGATGGGGCGACGACAAAAGCCATGTGACGGTCCAATTCGTCGCCGACAAGCTCGTGCTGCATGCAGCGAAAAACATCCACTGAAACCAGCCTCGCGTTGATTTCCGGGACGCCGCCCATCGGATGCTGACACCTGGGCAGCACCAAGCTGGAGCAGCGTCGCCTCGACATGAACCCCAAACGCCGTCCCCTGCCTGAGATCGACCCGCATCGTTGCACCGGATGTGGCTGGTGCATTGCTACCTGCGAGTGGCAATTGTTGACCCTGCAAGCGCAAGGGTGGCGCAAATTCTCAACACTGCATGACGCCGAGCGCTGTACCGGCTGCCGCAAATGCGCCGTCAAATGCCCATTCGATGCCATCCGCATGGTGACCCGGCAGTCGGCCAGCGACGAATAGCCGTCTCCCGGACATTGATCTCCCCCTGCCGCTGATGAGAACTTTTCCCCGCCCTGTTCATCCCCCTTTGCTGGCCTGGTTGCGTGCCGAAGGTTCCCTCACAGCCCGGCTGCGTGCCCATGGCCGTGTTGAAGTGGTGGTCCTGCAGCAAGGCACTCAAAGCTTATGGCCCCGGGAGCGGGCCGACCTGAACACCCGTAGTGGCCATGTCCGCGAAGTGATGCTGCTGCTCAACGGTCTTCCTGCGGTATGGGCGCGCAGCGCCACCCCCCATCGCGCACGCCAGGGGCCGTGGAAGGCGCTGGCGAACCTGGGCAACAGACCCTTGGCGGAACTGTTGTTTCAAAGGCGCCACATTCAGCGCGACCAGCTCCAGCCCCACCGGCTCACCAGACGCGGACAGATAACCGGCCGGATTCGCCAATCGTGGAACAAACTGCATGGTGCCACGCCAGCCAGCCCATTGCCACGTTGGGCACGCAGCTCGGTGTTCTGGCGCCAGGGGCAGCCATTACGTGTGCTGGAGGCATTGGCGCCATGGACGACGCAATTGCCTCTGCGATGAGCTGATCCGGCAGATGGCCGCAAGGCCGATGGTCAACGGGCCAGGTAGTGCACCAGGCCAGCGAGCGTGAACAGCCGCGGGTAGTCGGCCTCGGGGATGGAGATGCCGCTGCCCTGGCCCAGGCCGATGATGAAATTCAGGAAGTCCATGGAGTCGAGGTCCAGCGCGGCGCGCAGGTCCTCGGTCTCGCCGACGGTGGACAGGTCGGCCTCGGGGGCAATGCCGGCCAGCACGTTGGCGGCCAAGGTGCGGATCTCTGATGCGTTCATGGGCGCTCCTTGTGTTCAAAGGCGGTCGGGGTGTTGCAGGGCGGTGTCGATGGCGGCCAGCAACTGGCCACCGACGTGGCCGTCGCTGGCCCGGTGGTCGGCGGCCAAGGTGACCGACACCAGCGGGCGTGGCACGATCTGGCCGTCCACCACCCAGGGCCGCTGGACCACCCGGCCAAAGCCCACGATGGCCACCTGTGGCGGGTAGATCACGCCCAGCACGCTCTCGGCACCGCGGTCGCCCAGGCTGGTGACGGTGATGGTGGGGTCGGTCAGCTCCGAACTGCGCAGGCCGCCGGCGCGGGCGCGCTGCACCAGGTCGCGCAGCGCGGCCATCAGCGCGGGCAGCGTCTTGTGGTTGGCATCGTGAATGGCAGGGGCCACCAAGCCACCCCCGCGCAGCGCCACCGCCCAGCCCACATGGATCGCCGGTGATGGCCGATAGACGCCGTTCTCATAGAAGCCGCTGAGCTGTGGCACCTCTTCCAGCGCCCGGGCCGTGGCCTTGAGCAGCAGCACAGCGGGCAGCAGGCGGTCCACGGGCTCGCGCTGGCGGTTCCAGGCGTCCAGCCAGGTTTGCGCGGCGCCGAAATCAATGGTGCTGCCGAGGTAATAGTGCGGAATTTCGCGCTTGGAGCGCCCCATCGCCGCGGCGATGGCCTGGCGCATCTGTGCCGGGTCAAAGCCGACCCGCGGCTTGGGGCTGGCCAGCGGCGCCACCGGGGCGGGCGCGGTGGGTACGATGGACGTGGTGGGCGGGGTGGACATCGCCCGCGCCACATCGGCTAGTGTCACCGCGCCGTCCACACCGCTGCCGGACAAGCCGTCGACGGACACACCCAGCGCTGCGGCCCGGCTCCGCGCGGCGGGGCTGACTTTGGCACGCACGCGGGCCCCGGTTGCGTCGGTGGCCGCCACCGGCGGCGGGCTGGCGGCGGGCGCTGCCATGGGCGCGGCAGCGGGCGGCATGGGCGATGAGGCTGACGAAGGGACAGACGCTGGCGCTGGTGGCGCGGATGCCGGAGCCGCGCTGCCGCGCACGGTCGCCAGCACCGTGCCCACCGGCAGGTCGGTGTCCAGCGGTGCCAGGTTGTCGATCACGCCGTCCAGGAAACACTCGACGTCAATCGCGCCCTTGTGGGTCTCGACCACCGCCACCACGTCGCCGGCGTGGACCGTGTCGCCGGGCTTCACATGCCACTGGACCAGCTTGCCGGTTTCCATGTCGGCCCCCAGCGCGGGCATTGTGAAATCAGCCATGTGGGGATCTCCTTGGCCGGCCGGGTTCAGCGTGGTTGGACCAGCGCGCGCGCGGCCAGCACGATGTCATTGACGCTGGGCAGCGCCGCTTCTTCCAGATGCGCGGCGTAGGGCATGGGCACTTCGCGGCTGCAGACCCGGCGCACCGGCGCGTCGAGTTCATAGAGCGCATCCTCGGCCAGCCGGGCGGCAATCTCGGCCGACAGCGAGCCCGACTTCCAGCCCTCGTCGACGATCACCACGCGGTGGGTGCGCGCCACCGACGCGATGACGGTGGCCATGTCCAGCGGGCGCAGCACCCGCAGGTCGATCACCTCGGCCTCGATGCCATCGCCGGCCAGCGCCTCGGCGGCGGCCAGGCATTTGGGCAGGCTGTTGCCATAGGTGACCAGGCTCACGTCGCGACCGGCGCGGCGCACCTTGGCGTGACTGATGTCCACTGCCGTCACGCCGGGGTCCAGGTCCCCCTCGGCGTTGTAGAGCACGATGTGCTCGAACAGCAGCACCGGGTTCGGGTCGGCCAGCGCGGCGGCCAGCATGTGGCGGGCGTCCTCCACGGTGGCCGGTGCCAGCACCGTCAGGCCGGGAATGTGCGCATACCAGCCCTCCAGGCTGTGCGAGTGCTGCGCCGCCAGCTGGCGACCGCCACCCGTAGCCATGCGGATGACCAGCGGCACCGCAAACTGGCCGCCACTCATGTGCGACAGCGTGGCAGCGTTGTTCATGATCTGGTCTAGCGCCAGCAGGCTGAAGTTGCAGGTCATGATCTCCACAATCGGTCGCAACCCGGCCAGCGCGGCGCCCACGCCAATGCCGGTGAAGCCGTTTTCGGCCAGCGGCGTGTCGATGATGCGCTGCGGCCCGAACTCTTCCAGCAGGCCCTTGGTCACCGCATAGCAGCCACCGTATTTGCCCACGTCCTCGCCCATCACGAAGGTGCGCGGTTCGGCGCCCAGGGCGTCGCGGATCGCCTGGCGGCAGGCCTCGCGGTAGGTCATGCGTTGCATGGGGGTGGGTCCGTTCATGACACGTCCTCCTGGACCACGCGGTCCATCAGCACGCCGTGTTCCAGCGTGTCCAGCGGCTCCGGCGTGCCGGCCAGTGCAAAGGCCTCGGCCGCGGCGATCTCGATGGCGACGTCCGTATCAATGGTCTGCACTTCGACTTCGGTGATCTGGCCATTGGCCAGCATCCAGGCGCGCAGGCGCTCGATCGGGTCCAGGTGTTTCCAGTTCTCGATCTCGTCGCGCGTGCGGTAGGCCTGGGTGTCGAACATGGAGTGCGCGCGGAAGCGGTAGGTGCGGGCCTCCAGGAAATACGGGCCGTTGCCGGCGCGGATATGCGCCAGCGCCCGGTGGGTCGCCGCCTCCATCTGCACCGGGTCCATGCCGTCCACCTGTTCGGCCGGCATGCGATAGGCGTGGGCCTTGCGCCAGATGTCGGTCTCGACCTCGGAGTCCTGCAGCGGCACGCCCATGGCGTACAGGTTGTTCTCGCAGACAAACAACACCGGCAGGTGCCACAGCCCGGCCATGTTCAACGTCTCGTGGAAGGCGCCTTCCCCCACCGCACCTTCGCCAAAGAAGCAGGCCGTGACCGCCCCGGCGCGCAGGCGCTTGTCGGCCAGGGCAATGCCGGCCGCCAGCGGCAGTCCGCCGCCCACAATGGCATTGCCGCCGAAGAAGCGGTGCCGACGATCAAACAGGTGCATGGAGCCGCCGCGGCCCCGGCAGCAGCCCTCCTGCTTGCCCAGCATCTCGGCCAGGATGGCGTTCATCGGTACACCGTGCGCCAGCGCGTGGCCGTGTTCACGGTAGGTGGCCACCACGGCGTCACGTGGCTCCAGCGCCGCCATCACGCCCACGGCCACGGCTTCCTCGCCATCGTACAGGTGCAGAAAACCGCGGATCTGTTGCGCCTGGTACAGCGCCACGCACTTGGCTTCAAAGCGGCGGATGCGCAGCATCTGCCGGTACACGGCATGCAGGTGGGCGCGGTGGAGGTGAATCTTGTCGCTCATGGTGCCGTCCCTGGTTGGGTGCTGGCGTCAGCAGACGTCTCGGTACTGGGTTGTTCGTCACTCTCCAGCGTGGACAGGTCGCCCTCGGGCAGGCCCAGTTCGCGCGCCCTGAGCAGGCGGCGCATGATCTTGCCGCTGCGGGTCTTGGGCAGGTTGGTGCGAAAGTCGATGGCCTTAGGCGCCACCGCCGCGCCCAGGCGCTTGCGGGCGTGGCCCAGCAATTCGCGGCGCAGGGCCTCACCGGCTTCGAAACCGGGCTTGAGCGCGACAAAGGCTTTCACCACTTCACCCGCCATGGGGTCAGGAATGCCGATCACGCCGGCCTCGGCCACCGCCGGGTGCTCCAAGAGCGCGCTTTCCACCTCGAACGGGCCAATCAGGTGGCCGGACGACTTGATGACGTCGTCGGCGCGGCCGACAAACCAGTAGTAGCCCTCGGCATCGCGCCGGGCCAGGTCGCCGGTCAGGTACCAGCCATCGACAAAGCACTTGCGGTAGCGCTCGTCCTCGTGCAGGTAGCCGCGCATCATGGACGGCCACGGGGCTTTCAAGGCCAGTTCACCGTCAACCAGCGGATCGTCCACCAACGCGATGCCGCCGCCCTCGGTTCGGCGGGCGATGGCGGCGGTGATGCCGGGCAGGGGCTTGCCCATGGAGCCTGGCAGGATGTCCAGCGCCGCAAAGTTGGCGATCATGATGCCGCCGGTCTCGGTCTGCCACCAGTTGTCATGAAACGGCATGCCGAAGGCCTGCTGGCCCCAGACCACCGCCTCGGGGTTCAGCGGCTCGCCCACGCTGGCCATGAAGCGCAGGCGGGAAAGGTCGTGGCCCCGCACCGCGTCGGCGCCCAGCTTCATCATCATGCGGATCGCCGTGGGCGCGGTGTACCAGACGCTGACGCGTTCGCGCGCCAGCACGCCGTACCAGGTCGCGGCATCGAACTCGGCTTCAACCACCACGTTGGTCACGCCGTTGACCAGCGGCGCGATGATGCCGTAACTGGTGCCGGTGACCCAGCCGGGGTCGGCTGTGCACCAGAACACATCGTCGGCGTGCAGGTCCAGCGCGTAGCGGCCCGTCATCGCATGCGCCAGCACCGCGGCGTGCACGTGCACCGCGCCCTTGGGGCGGCCGGTGGTGCCGCTGGTGAAGTGCAGCAGGCTCATGGACTCGGGGTCGGTCGGTGCGATGGTGTAGTCGGGCGAACAGGCATCGACCAGCGCGTCCCAGCCATGCACGCCGGGCCCGTCCACCGGCTCGGCACCCACCAGGATCACATGGCGCAGGCCGGGCAGGCGCTCCCGCAGGCCCTGCACCTTGCGCTGGTAGAGTTCGGGCGTGGTGACCAGCACCCGAGCGTCCCCCATCTCGGCGCGGGTGGCAATGGGCTCGGGCCCGAAGGCGGAAAACAGCGGCGTCACCACGCAGCGTGCCTTCAGGGCGCCCAGTACCGCCATGTACAGCTCGGGCAGCCGGCCCATCAGCACGAACACGCGTTCACCGGGCAGCACCCCCAACTGCCCCAGTGCATTGGCAAAGCGGTTGCTGGCCTGCGCCAGGTCGGCAAAACTGAATTCGCGGCGCTCGCCGGTCTTGCCCAGCCAGCGGATCGCCGTCTTGGCGCCCAGGCCATGCGCCACATGGCGGTCCACCGCTTCATGCGCGATGTTGAGGCCGTTGCCGCCCGGCAGGCCATCAAGCCAGGGGCGGGCCGCCTCCCAGGTGAAGCCGGCAACCGTGGCGTCGTAGTCCAGCAGATGCGGGGGTACTGCCAGCTTCGACACCTGCTTGACGATGCGTTGAACCGGTAGCGCGCACATGGAATTCCTCCTGTGGCCTTGGCGCTGCGGGCAGCGCCACGGGCGTTCTTCTCGGGCTGATCAGTCAGACTGAAAAAATTCTCGCACCCTTGTTGCGTTTGTCAAGTGAGCAGCCAGCCTGCACTGCCCCGCTCTGGCAAACCACCAGCTAATCCAACTTCTTCTGGCTGCCTGTCACTAAAACTGACTACAGACAAGCTTGCAACCCTGCGGCACCATCCAGGCCTGCTTGCTTGCGCAAGCAACGACATCACCTCAGCTATATGAAGTTGCTGGCCACACTGCGTTTTCGCCTGGAGCCGCGGCTGGAGGCCAGTGGCATCAACCTGGTCTGGGAAGTGCAAAGTGTGCCCAAGCTGGAGTGGCTGGATCCGAAGAACGCGCTGCACATTCTGCGCATCTTGCAAGAAGCGTTCACCAACATCATCAAGCACACCCATTGCACCGAGATCACCGTGACTACAGCGGTGGATGGCCCGTGGGTGGTGGCGACGGTGCGTGACAACGGCTCAGGGTTTGCGCTGGATGAGGCGTTGACGCGCGGCGGCAAGGGCCTTGCCAACCAGCTGCGCCGGGCCGAGGCCATTGGGGCTGAAATTGACTGGACATCCAGTACTTCAGGCGCTTGCCTGAACCTGCGTCTGCCCATTCAAAAGACATTGATCCCCACGCCGCAGGATCCCCATTGGTGACGCAAGCACCAAGGAACAGACTTGAGCCAACGCAAATCTCCGCCTCCCTGCCGGTGCTAGCATGGACTAGGTCGGTATATACATATTCACCATGGCATAAGGGGTTTCCATGAGAAAGAAAGTTGTATCTGCGGCAGAGGCCATTGCCATCCTGCGCGACGGTGACACGCTGTGTTGTTCGGGTTTTGGCAGCAACGGCGTGCCGATGGAGTTGATTCTGGCTCTGGAAAAGCGCTTTCTGGAAACCGGCAGCCCGCGCGACCTGACGCTGTTGTTTGGCGGCGGCCCTGGCGACGGGGCCACCGGCGGTGTCAACCATCTGGCGTTGGAGGGCATGCTCAAACGCGTCATTGGCGGCCACTACGGGCTGGTGCCACAGATCGGCAAACTGGCGCTGGCCAGCAAGGTGGAAGCCTACAACCTGCCGCTGGGCGTGGTTTCGCATCTGTACCGCGACATTGCCTGCGGCCTGCCGGGAACCGTGTCCAAGGTCGGCCTGGGTACCTTTGTGGACCCGCGCCTGGAGGGCGGCAAGATCGGCAGCAAGACCACGGAAGACCTGGTCAGCGTGATTCAGCTCGGTGGCAGGGAGCTGCTGTACTACAAGACGCTGCCAATCTCGGTCGCCTTCATTCGCGGCACCAGCGCCGATGCCGAGGGCAATATCACCATGGAGCGCGAGACGCTAACCCAGGACGTGCTGGCCATTGCCACCGCCACCAAGAACAGCGGTGGTTTTGTCATCGCCCAGGTGGAGCGCATTGCCGAGCGCGGCTCGCTCAACCCGCGCCGGGTCAAGGTGCCCGGCATTCTGGTGGACTGCGTGGTGGTGGCACAAGCGGAGAACCACCCGCAAAACCTCAACGGCGCCTACAACCCGGCATTCTCTGCTGAGGTGCGCGTGCCGCTGGACGCCATCGCCCCCATGCCGCTGGACGAGCGCAAGGTGATCGCCCGCCGCGCCGCCTTCGAGCTGTTGCCCAACTCGGTTGTCAACCTCGGGATCGGCATGCCCGAAGGTGTGGCAGCGGTAGCCAATGAAGAGAAGATCCTGAAATACATGACGCTGACCGCCGAACCCGGTGTGATTGGTGGCATGCCAGCCTCAGGGGTCAACTTTGGCGCGGCCACGAATCCTGATGCGGTCATCGACATGAACCAGCAGTTCGACTTTTACGATGGCGGTGGCTTGGATCTGGCCTGCCTGGGCCTGGCCGAATGTGATCCGCAAGGCAGCATCAACGTCAGCCGCTTTGGCCCCAAACTTGCCGGTGCGGGGGGCTTCATCAACATCACGCAAAACAGCCGCACCGTGGTGTTTGTGGGCACCTTCACCGCTGGCGGGCTCAAGGTGATGGTCGAGGACGGCAAGGTGACCATCGTGCAGGAAGGGCGCGCGCGCAAGTTCGTGCAGAAGATTGAGCAGGTCACCTTCAGCGGACCGTATGCTGCCAGCACCGGGCAGAACGTGCTGTACGTGACCGAACGCTGCGTCTTCAAGCTCACGCCACAAGGGCTGGAGCTGATCGAGGTGGCACCCGGCATCGACATTGAACGCGACATCCTGGCGCAGATGGACTTCAAGCCCATCATCCACACCCCTCAAGTGATGGATGCACGCATCTTCCTGCCCGAGGTCATGCGTCTGAATGACACGCTGTTGTCCATCAGCCTGGTGGACCGCATGCAGTACGACGCCGCCAAGGGCACGGCCTACTACAACTTCCAGGGCCTGCGTGTCACCAACCTGAAGGACGTGCAGAACATCCGCCACGCCGCCGAGGCGCTGTGCAAGCCGATCGGCAAGAAAATTCTGGTGGTCGTCAACTACGACAACTTCCAGATCGACGAGGCGGTGGTGGACGACTACTCAGCCATGGTCAAGGAACTCAGCGACCTGTACTACACCGACGTCTCGCGCTACACCACCAGCGCCTTCATGCGCCTGAAGCTCGGTGCCGCGCTGGAGAGCCGTGGCCTGGCCGCCCACATCTTTGAAACGCCACAGGAGGCCATGGGTCAAGTCCGGTAACCCCCTCACCCGCTTCATGCGCTCACCCAAGCGATGTATTCCAAGGGAATGTGACTAGAAGGTTTCCCATTCCGAGTCATTGGTTCCCGTGGCAGCGGTCTTGGCAGCAGGTGCCGCCAGAGGTGGCGGAGCACTTGATGCTGCAGGTTTGGGGGTGCTGCTGGCACGAGCGGCGGCACCTTTGGAAACACCACCTGCACGGCGATCCGAACCCTTGAAGTTCGATGGTTTGGGCGGATGGGAACGTACCGCAGCAACCGGCAGGCTGGGGGTATGGTCACCCGCGCCCAGCTTGAACACCGCCACGGTCTGCACCAGCTCCTGCGCCTGGGACTTGA
>NZ_JAQTWM010000129.1 GCF_028689305.1 Rhodoferax sp.
CGCATAGGGGTTGATCGGGCCTTTGCCGGTGCCAATCGGTGCCGCCCAAGGCATGATGGCCTGGCAACCTACGTCCACCAGGCGCTGGCACAGCACCAGGTCTTCGGTGCAATAGGGCAGCACCTGAAAACCACTCTTGATCAGGTGGCGCGCGGCCTCGACCAGGTTCAGGGTGTCGGGTTGCAGGGTGTAATCGTCGCCAATCAGCTCCAGCTTGAGCCAGGGCGTGGCAAACACCTCGCGCGCCATTTCGGCCGTGGTGATGACTTCCTGCACGCTATGGCAACCGGCGGTATTGGGTAGCACCGGCACTTTCAGGTTGGCCAGCATGACCCAGAAGGCGTTTTGGCTGGCCTCGCCCGCCTGCAGGTTTTGCCGCCGCAGCGAGGCGGTCAGCATGGCGGGTTGTGCCAGCTTCACGGCAGCGTGCAGCACATCGGGGGAAGGGTAGCGTGAGGTGCCCAGCAGCATACGGCTGGCAAAGCGCTGGCCGTAGAGCACCAGGGCATCGTTGGTGGGGTGAGAGGGTGTTGGGGTCATGACAAACAGGGAAATCAGCCACCGGTGACGGGGCCAATCAAATCGACGCGATCGCCCTCACTCAGCGGGGTTTGGGGGTAACGGGTGTTGGGCACAAACCGCAGGTTCACGGCAGCGGCAAATGGCGGCCGGATGCCAAACTGCGCCACGGCGTCGGCCAGCGTGGCCTGACCGGGCAGTTCCAGTGGTGTGTTGTTGACCCACACCTTGAGTGGTGCGGTCGTCATGCAGCCTGCTCCACGGTGTCGCCACGCAGCACGGGCACGGCAAATTGCTGGGCCAGGCTGGCGTTGTCACTGAGCACAAGTTGCAGCACCATGTCCATCATGGCTGGAGCAATCAAATAGCCATGGCGGTACAGACCGTTGACCTGCAGGCAGCGTGCGCCCAGGCGGCGTAGCGCAGGCCGGTTGTCAGGCAGGGTGGGGCGGCACTGCGCCACCAGTTCCAGAATGCGCGCCTCGCCAAAACCTGGGTCAACGCTGTAGGCGGCGCTGAGCAGCTCCAGCCCCGAGCGCACGCTCACCGGGGAGACATCGTCCGACTCAATTTCGGTCGCACCGATTTTGAAAATACCGTTTTCCTTGGGCGCGATGTAGATCGGGTAGCGCGGGTGGATCAGGCGGGTCGGGCGTGACAGGTGCACGTTGGGTGCGTACAACATGGCCACTTCACCGCGCACGCCGCGTAGCTGCGGCCACTGGGCTTGTGCTCCCAGGCCCCGGCAGTCCAGCACCCAGTCGGGCTGGCCCGCCTCTCCTGGCGCAAAGTCACCCGGCGCACGTGGGCTGTCCCAGTGCAGGCTGACTTGGCGCTGCTGCAGCTCGGTCAACAGCGCATCAAGCAGCTGGTGGTTGTCCAGCTGGCCCTCGCCCGGCAAATACAGCCCCTGGCTGAAGCGTCCGGCCAAGCCGGGCTCCAGCTGTGCCAAACCTGATGGATCCAGTGTCTGCAAACTGGGCAACTCTGGCAGGCGTCCAGTGGTGCTTTTCAGCTGGCGAGTGAAGCGGGCAGCTTCTGCCTGATCCTGGCGATGCCAGACCACCAGCGTGCCTTGCTGTTGGAAATACACCGGCGCGGGCAGGGTGGCAAGCAGCTCCGGCCAGCGCTTGAGACCATACAGCCCCATCTGCACCACCCTGTCGTCAGCCACGGCAGACTCTGCCAGTGGAGCCAGCATGGCGGCAGCGGCGCGGGCGGCAGAGTTCAGCGCTTGCGGGCCTGCGGCATCAAACATGGTGAGCGTGTGACCGGCCCGGGCGAGTTCACAAGCCAGCAGGCGGCCCATCAACCCGGCTCCCAGAATGACGATCTTCATGCTTTTTGAGCCACTGGTGTCGACAATGTGGCCGGGCGGGTCAACCAGGCCAGCAACCATGTCGCTGTCAGTGTCGGCAAGGCCGAACCCCACTGAGGTGCCCAAGTGCTGAGTGCGTGGTAAGCAGCAATGCCACCTAGCCAGAGCAAAGCCGCGCTCCAGTCCACTCGGCGACCGGTTTCTGTCACCGGGCCGTTTGAGGTCGCCAGGCGGCCCAGAATCACGCCGTACAGAGGGACAAACACCGAACTGAGCATCAGCAAAAACGGTTCCAGGCTGTGCATGGGCAGCACCAGTGCCAGCGCCGTGCACAGGCCAGCCAGCCCAAGCCCCCATTGGCGCACTGAGATGGTCGGTTTCAGGCTGTGGCCCGATACTGCACCCGAGTACACATCGCCATAGGCGTTGTCGACCTCGTCCACCAGAATCAGGCTCAGGGCCAGCAAGCCGCCTTGGGCCAGCAGCAGGGCACTGACCAGGTCGGTGCCGGGCTGCGCCACCGTGACCACCAGCACGCCCAGCGCGTAACACCAGACGTTGGCCAGCGCGTAGCCCACCCAGGTGCCACTCATGGCGCTGCGCTCAGACTGGCCGTGGCGGGCGTAGTCGGCCACCAGCGGCAACCACGACACCGGCATGGCGATCACCAGATCCATGGCCGACAACATGCCCATGCTGCCATCACCAGGCCGGGACCAAAAGGTTGCCAGCCCTTGCGCTTGCACCTGGCCACCAAACTGCCAGGTCAGCCACAGCAGCGATGCCACTACCAGCGGCAGCGCAATGCGCCCGATCAGTTTGCGCACCCGTTGTGTCATGGAGCCAGCCAGCAGCCAAGCCAGCACGCCGCCCCACAGCGCCGTGGTCAGCAGGCGGCCTTCCACGCCGTCCAGCGGCAGGCCAAAAGACTGCTTGCTGATGGCCGCCGTGCCGTCGCGCATGATCACCAGCTCGAACGTGGTCCAGCCGATCAGCTGCGCCATGTTGAGCAGCACCGGTAGGCGGGCGAAGGCACTGCCGTAAGTGGCGTGCATCAACGCCGCACTGGACAGACCGGTCTGGCAGCCCAGCCGCGCCGTCCAGGCCAGCAAACCCGAGCCCACCAGAGAGCCCAGCACAATGGCCAGTGCCGCGTCGCGGCTGCCGACCGCTGGAACCAGATAGGCTCCGACCTGCATCACCAGCAGGCCCACGCCCAGGCTGAACCATAAAGAGGCATGGTTGTGCCAGTTGAATACCCGCTCGGTGCCTGGTACCGGTAATAGGGACGAATTCGACACGGATCTTGCGGCCGGTCTGGTTGATTCGGAAGAAGGTGTGTGTGCCATCTGTTTGCTCCATGCAAAAAGTTGGCAGGTCGGCTGTAAAGGTCATGGAACGGCTCACCTGAGAAGGCGGTGAACCCATGGCTGAACATGCTTCCCTGCGCGAGGATTACCTCAATCAGGTTCAAAGGGACTTTCTCAGTCGGCCGGCACTCGAATGGCCGGTCAACACCCCTAGCGAATGCACCAACAGATTGGTGCGAGGCGGATTTTAATCTGATGACAAGGCTGTCATTGAACAAGGCCTTGGCCGGGTCGAAACCCGCTGCAGCAACCGCGGTGCCTCATGCCTCGACCACCGCTACCGCGAAATCAATACTTCATTGACCTGAATCACCGGTTCGATGTCGGTGTAGTTGGGCATGTCCATCTGGAGTTTTGCCGCGTGTGGCGTGAAGGCTTCCATGAAGCTCTCAACGCTATCGAACTGGAAGTGGCACATGGCGATGTAGGCTGCCTCTGTGCCTGGCATGCCACCGGCCAGACCGTGTTCCACCGAAACACCTTGGAAGCCGGGATGCCTGCTCAGCAGGCCAATCGACATGGGCATATGGGTCTGGGTGTAATAGCCCAGATCGAAACGTGAGTCCTTGTTGTTCGGATACAGAATGCTGATTTTGACCATGGTTGCTTCTTCAATGAAATGGGGGTGTCTGGATCATCCACCTTGTCCCTGGGGGCAAAGTCAAGCGCGCTGATGGCGCGTATTTCAAGTAGTCAGGTGCCAGGCCGATTGAGTTCTTCATGTAGCGCCACCAGTTGCTGGTCCTGCGCCAGGATCCGGTTCATGTCATGGCGCAGTTTTTCACGTTTCATGGTGATCAGGCGGTTGGCTTCCTCAATGGACAGCTGATGGGTTCTGGCCTTGTGTTCAACCAGGGTTTTGATCTCGGCAAGGCTGAAACCGACCGCCTGGGCGCGCCGGATCATGTGAACCAGCGACACATCCGGATAGGCGTACACGCGGTATTTCCCTTGCCGTTTGGGCGCAGGAATCAGCCCCATCGCTTCATACAGGCGAATCGCCTTGGGTGTGGCACCACTCAATTGGGCGAGCTTGCCGATGTACATCACGGTGCACAAACCCCCAGCCGCTGTTGCAGCAGCGCACTGCTGGTGGTGTATTGCAACACAGCTGACTGTTCGGGGCGCAGCAGCGCGGCGGCGGCAAAGGCGGCCAGGGTGGCTTCGTGGAAGCCGCACAGGATCAGCTTTTTCTTGCCGGGGTAGGTGACCACGTCACCCACGGCAAAAATACCTGTTTCGCTGGTGGTCAAGGTTGCGGGGTCGACGCAGAGCTGCTTGCGCTCCATGACCAGACCCCACTGTGTGATCGGGCCGAGCTTGGGGCTGATGCCCTGGCATACCAGCAGGGTGTCCAGCGGCAGGGTGAGGGTTTGATCCTCGGGGGTGGAGATGACCACACCGCTCAGACGTTCGGCTTCGGTGGTGATGCCCGTGACCTGGCCGGCCTGAAATCGGATCTGTCCGGCCGCACGCCGTGCTGCCAACTGGTTCAGTTCTTCGGCGCTGGCTTGCAGCACATCCCGCCGGTGTAGCAGGGTGACGCTTTGGGCTTGCAGTGGGCCGGCTTGCGCCAGGGTGATGGCGCTGGCCACCGCTGCCTCTTCACCGCCAACCACCACGACACGCTTGCTGGCGAAAGGCACGGCTGGTTTGAGCCGGTAAAACAGCTGACTGCCCAGAAAACGGGACAGGCCATCGACCTTGAGTTCCTTGGGCACAAACGCCCCCACACCAGCGGCGATGAAGACGCTGCGGGTTAAAAACTGCTGTTGGGTGGACGTGCCAACCAGCCAGCGGCCATCGGGCTGGCGTGCCAGCGTATCGACTTGCTGGCCAAAATGAAACTGGGGGGAAAACGGTGCGATCTGCCGCAGCAGCTGCTGGGTCAGCTCGCGCCCGGTGCAACGCGGCACACCGGGAATGTCATAAATGGGTTTGTCGGCGTAGAGCTCGATACATTGGCCGCCAGGCTCATCGAGCACCTCCACCACCTGGGTGGAGATGCCTTGCAAGCCGAGCTGAAACACCTGAAACAGCCCGACTGGCCCGGCACCGATGACCAGTGCTTCGGTTTCAATCACGGCGGCTTCTCGGGCGGGCAGGCTCAGCGCTGCAGCAGGGACAGCTTGCCGGTCTTGTTTTTGTACTCTTCGGCTTCAGGCAGCGGCGCCTTGCGTTTGGTGATGCTCTTCCAGGTGGGCAGCTTGGCCAACTCGGCGTTGAGCGGGGTCATGTGGCGCTGGTCCTTGGGCACGTCTTCTTCCGCGTAAATGGCGTTCACCGGGCATTCGGGAATGCACACCGCGCAGTCAATGCATTCATCGGGGTCGATGACCAGGAAATTCGGGCCTTCGCGAAAGCAGTCCACGGGGCAGACATCGACGCAGTCGGTGTACTTGCATTTGATACAGGCTTCGGTGACGGTATGGGTCATTTTGAAATTTCTACAGTTGGACGCAAAGGATGGGATTTTATTGGCTTTCCCAGTTCAAGGCGGCGAAGCTTAGCGCCTTCACGTTAAGCCGGCCTTGATTTGTGTCAATTGATGAGGGCTGCTCCGGCGGTTTTATGGGAGGCCGTGTCCACCAGCACCAGGGAGCCCAACACCCTTGACTGCGCAAAGGGTCGCGCGGCAATGGGTTCCTGCAGCAGCAGCTCGATGTGACCAATGGCATTGGCCGGCAGGGTGTCGGCGGCTTCTTCGGCCAGTGTGTTGATGTCCAGCCGGTGCACGATGCGTCGGACCTTGGCCTTGACCCAGCGGTGGCCGTGCAGTGCCCAGTAGACCCGTCCGGCGACCAGGGCTTCGTCGTCCAGCCAGGCCACCGTGACTGCGAGTTCCCGGCTTGGTGCCAGGTCGCCGGGGGGAGTCGGTGTTTCGAAGTCGTCGTCCACCGCCGTGGCAGCCGCTGGTTCGAGCGCCAGCAGCCAGTCGCCGCGCGAGACATCGACTTCACGGTCCAGCACCACCCCGGCGCTGTGGCCGGCCACAACGGTTTGGGGCTGCCGGGTGTGGCCCAGCACCTGGGCAATGCTGGCGGTTTGCCCGCTGGGCAGGATTTTGACCGGCTGACCCACTTGCGCCTGGCCATTGGCCACCCGGCCCCAGAAAATGCGTCGGCCTTGTGAGGTGTCGGCCGATGCGGAGAACTTTTCTACCCATTGCACCGGAAACGCGAACGGCAAGCCGGTGTCGGCCGGTGTCACTGGCAGCAGCTCCAGAATGTCGAGCAGGCTCGGGCCGTGGTACCCGCACCAGTCATCTTCGGTGGCATCCACCACGTTGTGGCCCTTGAGCGCCGAGATCGGCACGATGCTGGCCACTTCGATGCCGGCGGCCAGCGCGAATGCTTCCAGTGCGTCACGGATGTGGCTGAATGCCAGCGTGGCGTTGTCATCCAGGGCGTCGAGCTTGTTGACGGCAAACACGATGCTGGGCACGCGCAGCAGGTGGCACAGCAGGGTGTGGCGGCGGGTTTGCGGCAGCAGGCTCAGGCCGGGTTGCTGCCAGGGCAGTTTGGTGGCATCGACCAGCACCACGGCAGCGTCGGCGCTGCTGGCGGCGGTGACCATGTTGCGGGTGTATTGCTCGTGGCCGGGGGCGTCGCCAATGATGAATTTGCGCTCGGCGGTGTTGAAGTAGCGGTAGGCCACGTCGATGGTGATGCCTTGCTCACGTTCAGCAGACAGGCCGTCGGTGAACTGGGCCAGGTCGGCCTCACCGCTTTTGGAGACGTTGGCCAATTGGTCTTGCAGCACACTTTTGCTGTCGAGTAGCAGGCGGCCAATCAGGGTGCTTTTGCCGTCATCGACGCTGCCGCAGGTGATGAATTTCAATGCAGATTGATGGTCATTTTGGCAAGACCCCAAGTCCAGGCTTGTAGCCCTTGTTTGTTCTTGGTTGGTAGCTACTGAGTTTGTAGTGTTCATGTTCGTTTCCGTTACGGGCAGTCTGATGTCGTTTTAACCCGCGGCGCGCATTGGGTATCTAACTCCGCGGATGTCCCCCGGCCC
>NZ_JAQTWM010000130.1 GCF_028689305.1 Rhodoferax sp.
AGAAGCGTCAAGCCGATAGCCAAAGCCACCAACAGCGCAAGTAAAACGGCTGCGCCGAGCTTGTGCTGTAAGGAGTCAAGGCGGCTTAGCTCATCTATGCAATCGCATATTGTGGGCAGAGAACGAACAGCCCGCCTGCGTTGCGATGTGGCGGTTATGGCTGCAAATCCGGGGGAATTGCTTGCAGTGAAATTGCCCCGGCTGCCGCGCTGGCAGCTTTCAGCAGCCACCATTCACAACACCCCCCACAGCCCCAGCGATCTACCTGCGGTAAGGATTGCTCGGCGCGTGATCAAACCGGTTGGGAACGCCGTCGCGGTCAAGGTCACCATTGGGGCCATAGCGGTGCGGGGGATACCACGGAAGGTGCGGGCCACCTGGCTTGTGGACGGTGGCGAAGCCATTGCGGTCGTGGTCGCCGTAAGGGCCGCGGTGTTGCCAGTGTGGCCCGTCATAACGTCGGCCTTCGTCATGGCGCTCATAGCGGATGGGCGCAGGCGCATAGATCGGTCGGGGCTGCACATACACCGGTGCCGGTTGCACATAAACGCCCGGCACCTGCACGCCCACAGAAAAGCTCACATCGCTGTGGGCCTGCGCCGACGAAGCTGCCGCAAAAGCGCCCAGGGTGAGGGCGATGGCGGCAAAGGTTGGGGAGGACATCAGACGTTTCATCAAAAACTCCTTGAGCTGGTATGGCGTGCATCTTGCGCGCTGGTGTCTGAACGCACGCTGAACCGATTCAAGAAAGATTTCAGCCATATGTTGTATTGCCCATAAGAACATGACGAAACAGTAGTTCCGGTTTTGATGAGTTGCCTGCAAAATCCCATCCCTCGTACTTTTGCATGGCGTGCCATTTGAACCGTCTGAAGTCCCTCCACAGCCACACGCGCCCATGCACCGCCGCACACCATGATTGAACTCAAGCACATCAGCCTGACCTACCCCGGCCATCCGACCCCGGTGCACGCCTTGCGCGGCATTGACTTGCAGGTGCGCCCGGGTGAAATCTTTGGCGTGATTGGTCGCAGCGGGGCGGGCAAGAGTTCGCTGATCCGGGTCATCAACCTGCTCAACCGGCCCACGCAGGGGCAGGTGCGGGTGGCGGGGGCGGAGCTCACCGCCTTGTCCACCCCGGCGCTGCGCGCCGCGCGGCACCAGATTGGCATGATCTTTCAGCACTTCAACCTGCTGAGCTCGCGCACCGTGTTTGACAACGTGGCGCTGCCGCTGGAGCTGCTGCAAGAGCACCCGGCGCAGATCAAACGCCGGGTGGATGAGCTGCTGGACCTGGTGGGCCTGTACGAGCAGCGCGACCGCTACCCGGCGCAGATCAGCGGCGGCCAGAAGCAGCGGGTGGGCATTGCCCGCGCCCTGGCCAGTAGCCCCAAGGTGTTGCTGTCGGACGAGGCCACCTCGGCGCTGGACCCCGAGACCACGCGCGCCATCCTGGGGCTGCTACGCCAGATCAACCGCGACTTTGGCCTGACCATTGTGCTGATCACGCACCAGATGCAGGTCATCAAGCAGGTGGCCGACCGGGTGGCGGTGATCGATGCCGGGCAGATCGTCGAGCAGGGCGCGGTGATGGACGTGTTCACCAACCCGCAGCACGCCACCACGCGCAGCCTGATTGACGAAATCCTGCCGCAAGAGCTGCCCGCCAGTGTGGTGGCGCGTCTTCGCCAGCTGATGGCCACCGAGCCCAGCAACCAGGGCCGCCTGCTGCGCCTGGCCTTTGCGGGGGACGATGCCAACCAGCCGCTGCTGTCCGATGTGATCCGCCGTTTTGGCGTGGACCTCAACATCCTGCACGGTCAGGTGGACGACATCCAGGGCCAGGTGTTTGGCTCGCTGGCGCTGCATGCCCGCGGTGAAGCCAGCCAGGTGGCCGCCGCTGTGGCGCACCTGCGGGGCGTGGGTGTGTTTGTGACCGAAGAGGATTTGAGCCATGTTTGACACCTTTACCCCGCAACTGCTGGAGCTGTTTGCCACCTCGCTGTGGGAGACGCTGGTGATGGTGGGCCTCTCGGGCCTGGCCGGTACCGTGCTGGGCCTGCCGCTGGGGGTGCTGCTGCACCTGACCCACCCCGGTGGTGTGCTGGAAAATCCGCGCCTGAACCGCGTGGTGGGCGGCATCGTCAACGCGGTGCGCTCCACGCCGTTCATCATCTTGCTGGTGGCCATCATTCCGTTCACCCGGCTCATTACCGGTTCGTCGATTGGCACGGCTGCTGCGGTGGTGCCGCTGACGATTGCCGCTGCGCCCTTCATCGCCAGGCTGATCGAATCAGCCCTGCGTGAGGTGGATCACGGCCTGGTGGAAGCTGCGCTGGCCATGGGGGCGACCACATCGCAGATCGTCTTCAAGGTGCTGCTGCCCGAGGCGCTGCCCGGCATCGTGGCGGCGCTGACCATCACGCTGGTGAGCCTGACCGGCTATTCGGCCATGGCCGGGGCGATTGGCGGCGGCGGCCTGGGTGACCTGGGCATCCGTTACGGCTACCAGCGTTTTCTGCCCGAAGTGATGCTGGCCGTGGTGCTGGTGCTGATTGCCTTTGTGCAACTGCTGCAAAGCCTGGGCGACTGGGCAGTGCGGCGCTTGAGTCACAAATGAGCACGCCGCCTGGTACTTCCATCAAACCAAAACACTATTGTTTTTATAGCTTTATAACCAAGTTTTACCTGGGCTAGAGGCCAATTTCTTATAAATTTTCATCCACCCTTTGATTGACCACTGCTGAAAGAACCCACCATGAACAAACGCTCCCTGATCCAATCCGCCCTCGCCGTAGCGCTGACCGCCACGTTTGCCGGCCCGCTGCTGGCGCAAGACAAGCCGCTCAAAATTGGTGTCACCGCCGGGCCGCACGCGCAAATTTTTGAGCAGGTGAAAAAGATTGCCGAGAAGGACGGCCTGAAGATCCAGATCGTCGAGTTCAGCGACTACGTGCAGCCCAACGCTGCGTTGAATTCAGGTGACCTGGATGCCAACAGCTACCAGCACAAGCCCTACCTGGACCAGCAGATCAAGGACCGCGGCTACAAGCTGGTGAATGCGGGCTACACCGTCAACTTTCCCATCGGCCTGTATTCCAAGAAGGTCAAAACCCTGGCTGAGCTGAAGGAAGGCGCCAAGTTCGGCATCCCCAACGACCCGACCAACGGCGGCCGTGTGCTGCTGGTGCTGCAAGACAAGGGCCTGATCAAACTTCGCCCCGAAGCGGGCCTGAAAGCCACGCCGCTGGATGTGATCGACAACCCGAAGAAGCTGAAATTTGTCGAGCTGGATGCCGCGCAACTGCCGCGCTCACTCGACGACCTGGATGCTTCGGCCATCAACACCAACTACGCGCTGTCAGCAGGCCTGAGCCCGGCCAAGGATGCCATCGCCCAGGAAAGCGCCAAGAGCCCGTATGTGAACCTGATTGCGGTGCGTGAGCAGGACAAGGACAAACCCTGGGTGGCCAAGCTGGTCAAGGTTTATCAGTCAGAAGCCATTCGCCAGTTCATCCAGACCCAGTTCAAGGGCGCGGTGATTGCGGGGTTTTGAGCCCGCCAGGCGGCCCGACGCCGCCTGTTGAGTGATCCAGGCTGAAAGGACGGCGCACTTTCGGACCTTTTCAATGCATGCCATACTTGCTTGCATGCATGGGCATTTCCTTTCTCTTGGCGCTGGCCTGGCGGTGGTGGCGTTGGCGCAAGTGGGCATCGTTGTCGCAACCCTGGTTGCGCTCTGGTGTCGCGGGACAGATATGGCGTTTCTGGCGGCGGCCATCGCCATTGGCCTGGTGCTGGGCAACATCGGTCTGGTTTTGCTTTACCGCCGTTTCAGGGCGCTTGAGGAGTCCTCGCGCCGACTGAGCCTGATTGCCGAGATGAACGTGAAGGTGAATCGCGAAATCCTTTTGAATGAGGATATCGAACTCATCTACCGCACGATTCTCGATTACCTCTTCAGTGTCTTCAACACCGCCAGCACAGGCTCTGTGCTGATTTTGGGTGAGGATGGACATTTCACCTTTGCCGCCTCCAAGGGCTTCACCGAGGAGTTTGTCGCCAACTTCCACCTGAAGCTGGAAGACTGTTTTTTGTACCAGGTCACCGGCGGCGCCATCAAGGAGGCGATGCTCATCAACCGGGAGGATTTCCAGCGGGTCGAAACCGTGCTCAAGCCAGGCACCTGGGAATACAAGTCGGTCATCAGTGCGCCGCTCTTCGTCGGTGACCGCTTGTTTGGCCTGCTGAATCTGGATTCTGCGGTGTCCGATACTTATGACACCAAGGATGTCGAGATTGTGGAACGCTTCAGGACGCAGATCGAGATTGGGCTGCTGGCGCGCGAACGGTACACGTCCAATATCAAGCGTTACCAGGTGGATTCACTCACCGGCTTGCTGACGCGGCGGTATTTCGAGGATCTGTTCAAGATGTCCCTGAATCGGGCGCTGCGTTACAACGAATTTTTTGTCGTGGCATTGTTTGACGCCGATAGCCTCAAACACGTGAACGATACCCTGGGTCATCTGGCGGGTGACCAGATGCTGATGTTGATTGCCAGCGCACTGCAGGCCTCGTGCCGCCATTCAGACATCATCGGTCGGCTCGGCGGCGACGAATTTGTGGCTATCTACCATCAGACCGAGCTGGCGGTGATGGAGAAAAACATCGCCAGCATTCGCGCCAAACTCCGGTCCAGGCCAACACGGCTGGGTGAGGCCGAATACCGTCTGTCTTTCAGCTACGGACTCGCCAAATTCCCGGAAGACGGCACAGACCAGGCCTCGCTGATTGCCGCTGCGGACAAGCGCCTCTATGCGATGAAATCCGAAAGCAAGTAAGCCCCGCCGGGCAGACTTGGTCCGGTTGCGGGTGTCACCTCGCTGGTCGACAGGCAGCGCATGGTCATCTAAAGACATTTCCGTTCTTATGAACCTACTTTTAAGTAGTTTGAGTTTGTACCGTGCGCCCTTAAAGTTGCTGACATACCTCAGCAACCCCTCAAGGAGTTCACATGTCAGCATCCTGGAAATTTGAAACCCAATCGGTTCACGCCGGTTACAGCCCGGACCCCACCACCAAAGCCGTGGCGGTGCCGATCTACCAGACCGTGGCTTATGCGTTTGACAGCGCCCAGCACGGCGCGGATTTGTTTGACCTGAAGGTGCCGGGCAACATCTACACCCGCATCATGAACCCGACCAATGACGTGCTGGAGCAGCGTGTGGCGGCACTGGAAGGCGGCATTGCCGCGCTGGCGCTGGCCTCGGGTTCGGCCGCCGTGACCTATGCGATCCAGACCATTGCCGAGGCGGGTGACAACATCGTCGCCAGCAGCGCGCTCTATGGTGGCACCTACAACCTGTTTGCGCACACCTTCCCGCTCTCGGGTATCCAGGTGCGTTTTGTCGACACCAGCGACCTGGCTGCTTTGGAAGCGCTGATCGACGACAAGACCAAGGCGGTGTACATCGAGTCCATCAGCAACCCGCAAGGCCGCTTGACCGACATTGCCGCGATTGCCGAAGTGGCGCACCGCCACGGCGTGCCGCTGATTGTGGACAACACCGTGGCCACACCTTACCTGTTGCGCCCGATTGAGCACGGTGCCGACATTGTGGTGCAGTCCCTCACCAAATACCTGGGCGGCCACGGCAACAGCCTGGGTGGTGCCATCATCGACTCCGGCAAATTCCCCTGGGCCAATTACAAAAGCAAATTCAAACGCCTGAACGAACCCGACCCCAGTTACCACGGCGTGGTCTACACCGAGGCACTCGGGCCCGCGGCCTACATTGGCCGTGCCCGCGTGGTGCCGCTGCGCAACACCGGGGCCACGCTGTCGCCGTTCAACGCCTTCCTGATTTTGCAAGGCATCGAGACGCTGGCGTTACGCATGGACCGCATCAACGACAACACCCTCAAGGCGGCGCAATTCCTGCAAAACCACCCCAAGGTGTCGTGGGTCAGCTACGCTGGTTTGCCCAGCCACCCGGACCACGCACTGGCGCAGAAATACCTGGGTGGCAAGGCCTCGGGCCTGTTCACCTTCGGGGTCAAGTCGGCACCGGGTGAAGGCCGCAAGGCCGGGGCGGCGTTTCTGGATGCGCTCAAGCTGTTCACCCGCCTGGTCAACATTGGGGACGCCAAGTCGCTGGCCACCCACCCGGCCTCTACCACCCACCGCCAGCTCTCGTCCGAGGAACTGGCCAAGGCCGGTATCCCGGAAGACGCAGTACGCCTGTCGGTGGGCATTGAGCACATTGACGACTTGCTGGCCGATCTGGCGCAGGCATTGGCCGCCGTTTGATGCCGGGCACTGCCGTTTGAACCATGAACTTCCAGCAACTTCGATCGATCCGCGAAACCGTTCGCAGCGGCTTCAACCTGACCGAGGTGGCTGGTGTTCTGCATACCTCGCAGCCCGGCGTGAGCCGGCAGATCCGCGAGCTGGAAGAAGAGTTGGGGGTGGACATCTTTGTCCGTGCTGGCAAGCGCCTGACCGGGCTGACCGCCCCCGGTTCAGCCCTGTTGCCCATTGTGGACCGGCTGCTGCTGGATTGCGCCAATCTCAAGCGCGCCGGGCAGGACTTCAGTTCGCGCCTGGACGGGCCGCTGTCGGTGGCCACCACACACTCGCAGGCGCGGTATGCTTTGCCGCATGTGGTGCGCGATTTCCGGACCCTGTATCCGCAGGTGACCCTGCATCTGCACCAGGGGTCCCCCAAGCAGGTGGCCGAGATGTTGCTGTCGGGAGAGGCCGACATTGGTGTCGCCACCGAAGCGCTGGCGCATTACCCGCAGCTGGCGACCTTGCCGTGTTATCGCTGGACCCACAGCATCGTGGTGCCACCTGATCATCCACTGCTGGCACACACCGAGCCGGTTACCTTGCAGCAGTTGGCCCAGTACCCATTGATCACCTACAACAAGGGTTTTACCGGGCGCTCCCACATTGACAACGCTTTCGAAGAGGTGGGCCTGCACCCGGAGGTGGTGCTGACCGCCATGGACGCCGATGTGATCAAGACCTATGTGGAACTCGGCATGGGGGTGGGCATCGTGGCTTCGATTGCGCTCGACCCGGAGCGCGATCTTGGGCTACGCACGCTGGATGCCAGGCACCTGTTCGAGATCAACCTGACCCGCCTGGC